>CBEULQ010000425.1:0-3368 GCA_965543975.1 uncultured Desulfocucumis sp.
GAAATGCTTCTATAGAATATTCTTTGTGTGCCGTGATGAACACGATATATAAATCGGGTTTAACTCTTTGCAGCTTTTCTGCCAGTTCAATACCATTCATGTCGGGTAGTTCGATGTCCAATAAGACTAGATCCGGCTTTCGTTCTTTGACAAGCTTTAGGGTATTCGAAGCGTTGTTTGCCGTTCCCACAAGTTGAATGCCATCCAATTCAATTAGGATAGAGTGGATTAACAGTAATAATCCTGGTTCGTCATCAGCAGCTATTATCCTAGCAAGAGTCACATCTTTATCTCCCTTCAATTGTATATAATTTACACTGGTAAAAAGCAACTCTTCCAAGAAATGACAACTAAAGTTATTAATTTTTTTTAAAACTGATTAAAATATAAAAATGCCCTTAACCGATAAATATGAGTTCTCGATTAGGGGCTCCACATTAAGTTTCCCGGTAGCTTGATGGATTCCCGCTTTAGATTCATGGCTTTACGTCATACCTTTTCGAGCACTTTGCTTCTACCGGAGTTTTAATTAATTCCTGACATGTATCCAAATAATTGTTAGATTATGCTATAAATGTATTATATAACATATTACCATTTTTTGTTTATATTATTAACATTATTCTAAGATAAAGTTCGTAAATTGTAAACTATATCTTAATGATAGATAATGGAAGTAGTTTAATGTTAACAATTTTAAGAAAATTTAGCATAATATTAAGTATTTGTAAAAGCCAATATACTTAAGAGAAACTAATTCCATTAAAAACTCAACATCCTGAGATCGGTTTACTTTATTTACTTTTTAACAAAGAATAAAACCCCGCCTTACGACAGGGTTTTTCGGTTCGGCAGACGGTGCTGCCAGCCGCTATTCTATAATCGAAGGTTATCCTTGGGGAGTTTCCAGTTTCACTCCCGTGATGGCGTTAATGGCACCTCCACCTTGCTGCATGAGAGATGCCTCAGGGCCACCAGCCGCTTGGTGATGTTGCCTCCAACAGGGTGGCATAGGGACGGGGTGGCATAGGGACGTTTCGTTTGCCACCATCGACATAGTCACACCTCTAAATTCGCTCTACTATTTCCCTACCAATGCCTAATACCTTACTGAGCTGATAATTGCTCGCGCCTGTATATTGTTTTATCTCTTTTATTACATTATCTCTTTTTCTTTTGGCAAACTTTTAATCAATTCCGGTTTATTATAAATTCTTAATATTTCATTCTTCAATTTTTCATCTGTATATTTTATGTTTACTTTATACTCAAGACACTGGTTGCTACTAGGCATTTTCATAAAATCTAAAAATTTATCTTGACTTACAAAGAAGCCTCTTCCCCTATCTACACTAACCAATACTTGTTCAGATCCTTCACATAGTGGACAAAAAAAAGGGTCTGAGATATACCTCGACACCTTTTAATCCGTTATTTATCCCTTTTCATTAAGGACAGTTTTATTAATCATCCGTACATATTCGACCAGGTCCTGAAGCATGTTTGCGTTTTCCCCGGCCCGGTAAAACTGCAGGCGGCATGGGTCCATGCCGATGTCCTCCAGTATTTTTTGCAGCAAGATAAACTCGGTCCCCCGGCAGGTATAGCCGTCTGCCAGGCAGCCATGTTCACCGCAGGCGGCCAGGACCACTGCGGGGGCGCCATTTTCCAGATCCTGCAGCACCTGCTGCTGGTTCAGCGAGTCGACACAGGGTAAAACGTATGGCTGTATACCGGACAATTCCGGTTCATGGCGGGCGATTTCCGGGTCGAAATATTTGCCCACCTGGTAGCGGCAGATGTAAAGCTTTATTTGCGCTTCCCCGACGCAAGTGCCTTTCTCCAGCTCGTTTCCCTCCGGCGAGACGCTGCACAGCGGTTCCATCATCTCAATGGCCCCGGCCGGGCAAGCCGAAGCGCATATTCCGCAGCCTTGGCATTTCTGTTCGCTGATTACGGCTCGGCCATTAACCTCGGGTACACCAAAGGGACATAGGCGGGCACAGGTAAGGCAGGCCGCGCACTTTCCGGCAATCACCACCGCTCCCGCGCCGCAGCGCATACACCTGGCCGATTCCTGCCGGGCGATGTTTTCACTGTACCCCAGTTCAAAGGGGGTGAAGCTTTCCCGGCGCTCTTTCGCGGTTAATACAGGTACCGGCTGCCTATTCCGTTTGGTTACCTTTTGCGATGTTTCTCCGGGCAGCGCTTCAATGAGTTTGCCCTGCGTTGTAGATAAGATAAAGGAATTACTGCCGCTCAGGTATGCGTCCACTGCCAGCGCCGCCTGCCGTCCGGAAGCGACAGCGTTAATGGCCGCACCGGGGCCGGTGGCCACCTCGCCGCAGGCAAACACACCTTTTACGGTTGTGGACAAGGTTTCCCGATCCACCGGCAGGCTGCCCCCTTGGCCAGGTTCCAGGCCGCTGCCGGCCAGGAATGTTAGGTCTGCTTTTTGACCCACGGCCACAATGATGGTATCCGCCACCAGGGTCTCTTTTACCCCTTCATTGAAGGACGGGCTAAATCTGCCCGCCGCGTCGAACACCTGGAGTACTTTTTTCAGGCGCAGCCCCACCAGCCTGCCTTCCTCCACCAAGACTTCTTCCGGGCCCCAGCCGTCAAACAGCACTACCCCTTCTTCCAGGGCTTCATCAATCTCCCAGTCGTGGGCGGGCATTTCCACTCTTTTTTCCAGGCAGGTGACTTGCACCTGTCCCGCGCCCAGGCGGATGGCGGTACGTGCTACGTCCATGGCCACGTTGCCGCCGCCGATTACCAGCACCCTTTGGCCTATCGGCTCTGGGCGCCCCAGGTTGACTCCCTGTAGGAAGGGCAGAGCCAACAACACCCCGGGGTGGTCAAAATTCGGCAGGGGCAGGTTGCGGCTTAACTGCAACCCTGCGGCGATGATTACCGCCCGGTATTTAGCAAGCAGCCCGGTGACGGTTATGTTCTGCCCCACGTTAATACCGCATACGAGCAATATTTTTTCGTTAATTATACGTTGTATATCCCGACGAACAGCTTCTCGGGGTAGCCTGTAAAGCGGTATAGAGGCAGAGAAGTGGCCTCCCGGGGCTGGCTGTCTTTCCAGTACCGTAACCGTATAACCCAGGCAGGCCAATTTTTGGGCTGCCGCAAGCCCCGCTGGCCCGGCACCCACAATGGCAACGTCCCCACCGGGTAGATCCTGCCCGGCAGCGAAATTCCCGTTTGTGTACAGGCTTTCGAGCGGGGATTCCATCTTCCAGTTGTCCCCCAGGTGTTGTTCCACCGCAAAACGCTTCAAAGCGCGGATACTCAGGGCGTAATCCACGTCACCACGGCGGCATCGTTCTTCACAGGGATGAGGACAAATCCACGCA
>CBEULQ010000426.1:0-3366 GCA_965543975.1 uncultured Desulfocucumis sp.
CACAGAAAAAATCAATTCCGCCATATTTAAAAACAGAGATGCCGATATATATTGTTTTCCTAGTATTCCTCGGACTGCTGGGCTACACGATTTATTCAATTACCCAAGGACGAAAATTCCCTTTACCTTTAATCGTCATTCCCTTTGGACTGTTAACGACTATTTTCATTAATCCTACCGCCTGGCACCGTTATTTGTGTCCCTGGGGAACCTTCTTCAACTTTACCGCTCGATTTGCTAAATTCGGGTTAAAAATAAATAAGCACAATTGCAAATCATGCGGTTATTGCCAGCGGCTTTGTCCAACCGAATCAATGGTAATTACCATGAAACATAAGCCAACAATTACAACTACAAATTGTTTGGAGTGCTTTGACTGTCAAACTGCTTGCCCAACAAATTCAATTGGTTTTGGGTTATTAAGGAGGTCACAAAATCAAAAAATAAACCCGGATACAAAAGCCGGTTAGACTCATTGGGGTCTTGCATTATTGCATTTTTCTTCTATCTACAACAAGCCGGGTAAAGAAAAAAGAGTAACCCCGCCGGAAAGGCGAGGTTACTCAATGGCTCGACTATAATTTCAGCATTTTCACCAGCATGGTTGCACTTTCACCCCTGGTGACCGGACGTCCGGGATTAAATTTGCCGTTCTCGGCGGGAATAATACCCAGGCCCGCTGCCGCGGCCACATATCCCCTGTAATCCCCGGGCACGGAAGCCGCATCGGTCACGGTGAGATTGAACAATTCCGGTATACGGGCGAGCTTGCCGTATCCCTTGGCGTTTATTATCATCCTGGCCATTTGCAGCCTGGTCACGCTTCCTTCGGGGCTAAAGGGAACCTCCTTCTCCAGAATGCCCTTGGCCATGGCTGCGTCGATGTACTGTTTATACCAGGGATCATCCTTTTCCGGAGTGCCGTAATAGAATCCGTTCCGGTCGGCCTTCACCAGCATTGCCGCCAGTTCGGCCACGGTAACCGACTCGCCGGGCCTGAATTGACCTCCGTCCCCGTTTACTATTCCCTCAGCCGCCAGCAAAAGTATATCCTGTTCGGCAGGATGACCGGCAATATCGCTGAATGCTTTTTCCTTTTTAACCACCGGCATTCCCCTGTAGTCTATCTCTGCACCGGTTAAGGCGTCATACATGGCACTGCCCCGGTCTTTCACATAGTAAACAAGGTAGTATTTGTTTTCTTCCCCGCCTTTCTCCCAGCGGTCACGGGCTATGGAATAAGTTTTAACCAACGGGTGTTCAGCCAGATACTTTTCGTTAACGTTCTTTACACCCAGCACTTTGTCCGGCGCGGGGAAATTTGCATCCTGCCAGTTCATATTGTAACTCTCCACTTCCCCGGTGGTGGAATCTACCCTCAGCCTGAAACCGTTTTCCGGGTAAACTATACCATTAACCAGCCTGGCATAATTAAACCAGTATGACCGGGGAAGAGGATCTCCGCCTAATTTAATATAGGGGCCCACTTCAGGCTCAAAATCCCTTAATACAATCAGCCCGGTTTTGGAAGGCTGGAGCCTGGCAATGGTTTCTTCGGCAATTTTTTGAGCCTGTTCCCTGGTAACCTTTACCTCGGGCTCTTTCATATATTCGATATCATCATATTCATATTTATCAAAGGACAGCAGTTCCCCGTTCACGGCATTCACGGATATATTAAAATTACCTTTCTTTTCCTTTTCCGCGTACGTGAACCTCCAAACCTTGACTCCGGGAAGCTCATAACTACGGTCCAGGCTTTTGCCGGTCAGGGTAAAGCCCTCCGGCACTTTGACAGAAGACTCAGCAATTTTCCTGGCTGCCTCCACAGGGAGCATTCCCTTTATTTCCTGTACTGCCCTGTTTTCCTCGGGGCTAAGATCAATTTTGCTTTTGCTGTCGGCCTGTTCATACAACATGCCGCCGTAGCCTCCGCCGCCGCCAATCTCATCCAGCATAAAATATTTGTCCCGGGGATCCATCAGTTCCCCGGTAAAGGCGTCAATTATAAATCTCCCGGGGGGCTTGGGCCGGTACACCAGTTTTAGCGGCTCAGCCTTGTCCGGATCTTCCCCCCGGCGGGGCATGAAATAAGTCAGCTCGAATCCCGCCTTATCCATAAAAATATCCCTGGCCCGCCCGTCGGAAATGCTCCCCTGGGGTGAAGGCAAAAGCACAGATTCATCCCAGTTGCAGTCAAACCTGGTCATTTCTCCGTTTTCACCATTAATTCCCACGTTTATACCCTGTTCCGCCACCGGTATGCCGTTGTATGTACGGGTGAAGTTGAAATAATATTCCACCGGGTAGTCCCTGTCCCGATATATTGTCGCATCATCGAACCTTAAGGGGGAAAGCATGGTTTGTTTAAATTTGTCCGGCAGCATCTTTGCCGCTTGCGCTTTAGCCATTTCCAGCGCCTGCTGCTTGTTGTATTTGGGCAGGCCGGTGTATCGACCGGGTATCTGTTCCTTGTAGAAATCTATTCTGGTGATTTCACCGCTCACCGAATTTATGGAAACATTAAAATTCCCCCCCGGGGATTTGCCGGAATACCAGCGCAAATGCCAGAAGCTTTTTCCGTCGCTCTCACTGTAATCGGAGCTGAATTTATCAAGGCCGGAAGGTATTTGTAGTTTTTCCTTGACAACTTGTATTGCTTTCTCCAGGGTCATGCCTTTCTGGGTTTCCTGCCCCCCTGCCGCCTCCTCAACGGCTTTTTTTTCAGTTACTGCCGCCGACGCCGTCCCCGTCAGAGGCGCGGCCAGAAAGGATAATGCCAGCCCTACCGCCGCAGCTTTTTTTAGTACATTTTTCTTCAATAAAACAACCCCCCGTTGAGTATTTACTATTCTACTGACGTGCAGAAAAAAGCAAAGGTTCCCAAACGAAAAAAGGCGGAGATAAATTTTAACTCTCCTCCGATTCCTAGTCCGCATATCTCGGATGAGCATAACAATAATCACATCCGGAAAAACATTCTTTCGGCGGCCATCCGCCAATATCTATGGAATGCGTACAACCGCATTTTTTTCTTTTCCGGGGTTCGGATAGATCAACAGGAGCATTTTCACTATGAAGCCTTTGTAATAATTCACCGTCAATACATTTTGTATCATCAAAGCCCGGAACACAACAGGCGTGAATATTCACGTTATAATTTTGTTCCAGTTCTTTTAACCAATTTTTAAGTTTATTCCTCTCTTCCTGCGTAGCAGACACAATGGTACAGCCCAAAGCCTTGAAACGCTTGTCAACTTTTCTATGCATGTTATTTTCAAGAAGACTAAAACTAAAATCTTTTATTCCCAGTTTTGAGGCGGAATCTATAATTATAGGGAAATACTTTAAACTGGAAAACAGAAT
>CBEULQ010000427.1:0-3363 GCA_965543975.1 uncultured Desulfocucumis sp.
TAGAAAATATGAACATTTAGCAAAACAATAATTAAATGTTGCAAAATGTTTTTCGGTGTTGTATTATTTATTTCAAGTTTAAAAAAAACCCTGTGCAGGGGTAAAGTAACCAGCAGTGTCTTTCACAGAGAGCCGGTGGCAGGTGTAAACCGGTAGGGCGGCTGGCGAAAGAGCTCCCCGAAGGGGGCCCGCTGAAAGCAAAAGTAGGCGGGCACGGGATGATACCCGTTACAACGATGAGTGGGCTTGGGCTTGTTTTTTGCCCTTGCCAAAAAGGGTGGCACCGCGGGAAAATACCTCTCGTCCCTATTGGAAATATCCAAGGGGAGACGGGAGGTTTTTTATTTTGTCTCCCCTCTGGGGTAAAGGTGGGGGTTAGCTATACGATAAGGATTCTATTTTATTCTAAATCTGGGGACAAATGCTGTTTTTATATTTGTGAAAATTAAAGGTTAACTAATTCATAATCTCAATACCCGGTGATTTTAACCGGTTTTGAACAAGGAAGGGGTAACTTAAATGCAGGACAAAAATTATTTGATGATTCCGGGACCCACTGCGGTCCCTCCCTCCGTGCTGGAGGCGATTTCCCGGCCCATGTTCGGCCACCGTACCGAGGAATTCGCCGCCATGTACAAAAGGATAGTGGAGAAGCTTCAGGTGGTGTTCCAGACTAAAAACGATATATTCGTAATGACCCAGACCGGTACCGGCGGTATGGAAACCGCCATTGCCAATACCGTCAGCCCTGGGGACAAAGTTTTGGCTCTGGTAACCGGAAATTTTGGCGAAAGGTTCGCCAAACTGGCCAGGATATACGGCGGAGAAGTGGATGAACTTAATTTCGAGTGGGGCAACTGCGTTGACATAAAGCAGGTGGAAGAGAAACTGGCCGCTAACAGCTACAAGGTGGTGCTGGCCACCCAGAATGAAACTTCTACGGGTGTTCTGAACGACATTGCAGCCATAGGCAAACTGGTGGCAAAAACCCCGGCATTGTTGCTGGTTGACGGGGTCAGCGGCGTGGGCGGCATCGAAATAAAAGTTGATGACTGGAACGTGGATATTCTGGTAACCGCATCCCAGAAGGCCATGATGCTCCCCCCGGGGCTGGCTATGGTAAGTGTAAGCCAAAAAGCCTGGGAAGTAATTGAAAAGAACGCCTCCCCGAGATTTTACTTCAGCTTGCCGGCCTGCAAAGGCAAAATAGACAGTTGGAACACCCCATATACTCCTGGCGTGTCCCTTTACGTGGGACTGGACGTGGCCCTGGAAATGATGATGAATGAGGGCATGGACAACGTGTATGCCAGGCACAAACTGCTGGCCGGTGCCACCAGGGCCGCCGCCAAGGCGCTGGGCCTTAAAATGCTGGCTGAGGACGCCTGGGCTTCCCCGGTGGTAACAGGTATCTACAGCCCCGAGGGAATAGGAGCCGACGACATACGCAAAATAGCCAAGAAGGAATTTGCCGTAACCTTTGCCGGAGGCCAGGGTAAATTAAAGGGTAAGGCATTCAGAATAGCTCACATGGGATTTGCGGACAAAATGGACGTAATAATAGCCATTGGCGCACTGGAGATGGCGCTGAAAAAAGCCGGTTATGCCATTGAACTGGGCACAGGCATAAGGGCAGCCCAGGAAGTATTGATGGGAGGGAACAGATAATGAAAGTTCTGATAATGGACGGTGTTTCCGAGGAGGGTTTGAAACCTCTCCGGGAAAATCCTGAAATAGAAGTGGTTATAGGCCAAAAGATGGACGAGGACGAATTATGCTGCGTCCTTTCCCAGTACGACGCCATGATAGTGCGCAGCGCCACCAAGATTACCGCAAAGGTGTTTGAAAGCGCCGACAATTTGAAGGTGGTGGGCCGCGCCGGCGTCGGTGTTGATAATATTGACCTTGAAGCCGCCACCAAAAAAGGAGTGCTGGTGGTTAACGCCCCGGACGGCAATACCATCGCCGCCTGCGAGCACAGCATCGCCATGATGCTGGCCCTGGCCAGGAACGTTCCCCAGGCCGTGGGTAAAATGAAAGAGAAGGTCTGGGATAAAAAAGCCTTTTTAGGAGTGGAACTGAGGGGAAAAACTCTGGGTGTTCTCGGTCTGGGCAGGATCGGCTCCGCCGTGGCCAAAAGGGCACAGGCCCTGGAGATGAACGTTATCGCCTACGACCCCTTTATCACCGAGGAAAATGCCTCTAGGCTGGCAGTGGAACTGATGTCTCTGGAAGAGATTTTTAAAAAATCCGATTTTATAACCATCCACATGCCCAAGACCAAGAGTTCCTATCACCTGATCAATGATAATACCATTGCACAGATGAAGCAAGGTGTGCGCATCATCAACTGCGCCCGGGGCGGTATCGTGGACGAGGAAGCCCTGTACAAAGCCATGGTATCCGGCAAGGTGGCAGGGGCGGCCCTGGACGTGTTTGAGAAGGAGCCCAATTTGGAAAGTCCGCTGCTGGAACTGCCCAACTTTATCGCTACACCGCACCTGGGGGCGTCCACCAGGGAAGCACAACTGAACGTGGCTGTGGACGTTGCAGAGGAAATAGTTAACGTCTTAACCGGCAAACTGGTGAAAAACACCGTAAACATACCGTCCGTCAGTCCCAAGGCCCTGGCTGTCATTAAACCTTACCTGGGTCTGGCGGAAAAACTGGGTCGCTTCCATGCCCACCTGGTGGATGGACGGATTAAAAAGGTTGAGGTTATATACAGCGGCGAGTTGGCCAAACAGGAGGTTATGCCCCTTACCACGGCCTTGCTCAAAGGTTTGCTGGACCCAATCCTTCAGGAAAGCGTTAATTTCGTTAATGCGCCACTGTTGGCCAAAAACCGGGGTATCCAAGTGTTCCAAACCACTGACGGTGACTCGGAGGGTTACGCCAATCTGATTTCTGTGAAGGTTTACACCGACAGCGGCGATAAATGCCTGGCGGGAGCCCTTTTCGGCAAAAACGACGCCCGGTTGGTGATGATAGACGGTTACCGAATTGATGCCGTGCCCAGCGAGCATATGCTTTACATTCCGCATTTGGATAAGCCCCGTATAATAGGCCCGGTGGGAACGCTTATCGGCGAGCACAACATCAATATTGCCGGCATGCAGGTGGGCCGCAAGGAAATAGGCGGCAAAGCGGTGATGATCCTGGCGGTGGACAGTCTGGTGCCGGATGAAACACTTAAGGAAATAGCCGCCATAGACGGTGTTCTCGATGTAAGGATGATCAACCTCTAAATGAATTTTTCATCATAAAACAGTGCGGTTAAAGGCAAGTGTCTTTAACCGTTTTTGTTTATCTCTCTAACAGCCTGTAAGACCCCGTCCTCGAAGGTTGGGGAGAAATGATTCC
>CBEULQ010000428.1:0-3362 GCA_965543975.1 uncultured Desulfocucumis sp.
CTTACATTTTTTGACCCCTAAAAAATCACACCCGTTAAGTTTAACACAAAAAAAACGAAAAAAATAGACAGAGAATAGTCACTCTGTCTATTGAAAAATAAGGAAAAAAACTGACTTGATGCAGGTAAAAAGTCTTATTGATCCTATTATGAGCTAACTCTTCCTGCGACTTACTTTTAAGACATAGAATAGTTAGGAGCTTCCTTGGTAATCTGTACATCATGTGGATGGCTTTCTCTCAGCCCCGCTCCAGTCATCCTGACGAACTGGGCATTTTCCCTCATTTCCTCCAGGTTCGCTGTTCCACAGTAACCCATACCGGATCGGATGCCGCCAACAAGCTGATAGATTGTATCTGCAAGCGGCCCTTTGTAAGGAATCCTTCCTTCAATTCCTTCAGGAACAAACTTCTTATTGTCCTCCTGGAAATAACGGTCTTTAGAGCCCTTTTCCATCGCTCCGACAGAGCCCATTCCACGATATACTTTGAACCTGCGGCCTTGATAGATTTCAGTCTCGCCCGGGCTTTCAGATACTCCAGCAAGCAGGCTTCCAAGCATGACGGCATGTCCTCCGGCTGCCAGTGCCTTCACGATATCACCAGAGTATTTTATTCCACCATCCGCAATGATCGCTTTTCCGTGCTTGCGAGCTTCTGTAGCGCAATCATAAACAGCAGTGATTTGTGGAACGCCTACACCTGCAACAATCCTTGTCGTACAAATCGATCCTGGACCGATTCCAACCTTAACGATATCGGCGCCGGCTTCGATCAAATCCTTTGTTGCTTCAGCAGTAGCGACGTTCCCTGCGATGATATTCAGATGAGGGTAACTGTTACGGATTTGCTTTACCGTTTCAATAACACCCTTTGAATGTCCGTGGGCAGTATCCACCACGATGACATCTACATGTGACTTCACGAGCATCTCAACACGTTTCATAGTATCTGCAGTGACACCAACGGCAGCTCCGCAAAGCAAACGGCCCTGCGCATCCTTTGATGAGTTCGGGAACTCAATCACCTTTTCAATATCTTTGATTGTGATAAGTCCTTTTAACACGCCTTGGTCATTTACTAAGGGGAGCTTTTCTATTTTATGGCGTTGAAGAATTTTCTCAGCTTCTTCTAGGGTCGTGCCAACAGAAGCAGTGACCAATTCAGTTTTAGTCATAACTTCTTCAATCTTGATTGAATAATCCTGGATAAAACGCATATCGCGATTCGTGATGATCCCCACAAGCTTCTGCTCATCCACATTATTGACGATTGGCACACCAGAAATGCGATATTTAGCCATAAGGTGCTCAGCATCAAATACCTGATGGCCTGGAGTCAGGAAGAATGGGTCTGTAATTACTCCGCTCTCTGACCGCTTAACCTTTTCGACTTGTTCAGCCTGCTGCTCGATGGACATATTTTTGTGGATGATACCAAGTCCACCTTGTCTTGCGATTGAAATCGCCAATTCAGCCTCTGTCACAGTGTCCATGCCAGCACTTATAATCGGGATATTCAAATTAAGACTTTCAGTTAAGCTTACCTTCAGGCTGACATCCTTAGGGAGTACCTCAGATTTAGCAGGTACCAATAGCACATCATCAAAGGTTAATCCTTCTTTCACAAACTTACTTTCCCACATTGTAAATGACCCCCTTTAAGAAAATATTATTTGTAGGTTATCAATTGGTTAAAATACTGTCAAGAAGTGTGGTATTTGTCCGATTTTTCAAATAACTTGGAGGTTTTTTATGTGTCTTTGCCTTATAAAGAATGGAACAGTTATACACTCTTTTTTTCAGCAGAATATTCGCAAGCCTATCTGAAAAAATGCTACCGGAAACTAAATCTCGATCAGCCCGACCTGAAAAGCTTCGAAAACTGTTATCCCTTTATGTATTATCTCGAACACGGGAAACTTTATTATGAACAGGCGGAAAATTCACCACTGGCCATTCAGCCAATCATGCTCTTTTATGGGCTTGTCCATTTAATAAAAGCCTGTATCCTGACAGTTGAACCAGATTACCCTGAAACTACTTCCGTACTTGCCCACGGTGTTTCGACTAGAAAACGGAAAAAGCAGCAATACAGCTTTACTGAAGATGAAGTGAAATTCCAAAAGAATGGATTATTTTCTCTTATGGCTGAGAAAATGTTCCACATGAAACAACTGGAAGGCGAAAAAGCAACTATGGGCGATATACTTGAACAGATTCCAGAGCTATCTGGTATCTATTTAGAACTGAAGGGCAAGCAAATCTTTGAGGCAGTGACGGAAACTGATTCAGCGTATTCTTTGCCTAAATCTATATTGGACCAATTCCATATGACCGAGAATCGATTTAAGGAATTCTTTCAATCCAAATCAGCTATTCCTATTTCTTTTCTGCAGGAAGAACAGCAGCGAATCAGATTTACAGCTAATTTAGCAGAGAAAGCCGTACCGTTTCCGTTAAAATACAATCTGGAAGATCACCATTACTCTTTTCCTTTAAATAAAGGTGAAATGTTCTTATTCCCTGAACTCCTTTTGCATTATTTACTATTATACAACTTGGGCATGATCGCCCGCTATGAAACAGAATGGTGGAGTGAATTGATTAAAATGATGCCAAATGAAGATTATCCACTGATCCAGACTTTTTTAAAATCAACGGTGAAGAAGGGGCCTTACTTAATTTACCAATACCTGATGAAAAAGTGATAATATCAATGGTTCACAACCTGTCCAACTGGCGTCCCGTCCAATTCACTGTTTAGATCCTTATAAATCGGGAATTTCATATAATAGACCAACGAAACCAATGAGGAGTGATTTACATGGATAGAAAAAAACTTATGATGACAACAGTCGCTTTAGGGACAGCATACTTGCTAAGAGACCAAAAATCACGCGCGAAGGTAATGGATCAATTGCAGTCGCTTGGCACAAATAAGAAAAAGAAAAATTAAATACAGAATAACCCCCTGGCATGGTCCCAGGGGGTTTTGTATTGTGTTAAGGGCATACTGCTTCCGAAAGGATTGTGAAACGTTCGAAAGGGCTTCTATACACACTGCGTACAAGCAGCCTAAAATGACATACAAAAAAAAGAACAGCCATTACAGCTGTTCTTTCGTGTGCCCGGCGGCGTCCTACTCTCACAGGGGGAAACCCCCAACTACCATCGGCGCTGAGAAGCTTAACTTCCGTGTTCGGTATGGGAACGGGTGTGACCTTCTCGCTATCGCCACCAGACTATTTGGTTAAGGAAACTATTTTGCTTTCGCAAAAACTTTGTTCCCTCAAAACTAGATAATGTTTGTAAGAAGAATTCAGAAGAAACGAGTCATCTATTTTGGTTAAGTCCTCGAACGA
>CBEULQ010000429.1:0-3359 GCA_965543975.1 uncultured Desulfocucumis sp.
TGCGGGGAATGGGCGCCCCGCATACCGATTCTCTTAATCGTCAGTAAAGGAGCAAAAAATGAAAAGAAAAAATATATTACTTGTACTAAGCTCGGCATTATTGCTCGCAGGCTATGGCAATGATGATGCCAAAAAATCCCTAGAGCCAGGCCAAGAAAAATACTGGTTGACGGGGCCAAATCCGGAGTTGAGGACTGTTGACTAAAAAGCAGTTAATACTTGTTGTTGATGATGAGCCCCAGGTGGGCATGTTCTTTAAACGCCTGCTTGGGCGCAAGAACATCCAGGTGGTGATGGCGACCAGCGGCGATCAGGCCCGGCAGGTGCTACTTGAGCAAGCGTTTCAGGTGGTCTTGCTGGACTTGAAGTTGCCAGATGCCGATGGGCTGCAGTTGCTGCAGGAGATAAAAAATTATCAACCTCAGTGCGAAGTCATCATCATGACCGGTTATAGCAACATCCGTGCCACGGTCAAAGCCATCCAGCTGGGCGCATACGATTTCTTGGAAAAACCATTTGAAGACATCGGCGAACTGGAAAAGCTGATCGATGATGCTTTGCTGGTCAGCCTTGGGCAGGGGGTCCAGTCGGATGTATGGCCCGAGTGGGAAGTAACAGCCCTCCAGGTGGGCTTTGTGGTTGGCATCAGCCAGCAGATGCACCGCCTGCTGACCGTTGCCCACAGAATCGCTGCTAAAAATATAAACGTACTTGTTCAGGGCGAAACCGGCACTGGCAAGGAGGTGCTGGCCCGCTTCATTCATGAGGCCAGTAACCGTTCAGGCAACAAGTTTATTGCCGTGAACTGCGGGGCTTTGCCGGAAAACCTGTTGGAGAGCGAGCTCTTCGGCCACGAAAAAGGCGCCTTTACGGGCGCCGCGGGTCAGCGGCGGGGCATATTTGAATTGGCTGACCGGGGTACGCTGTTCCTGGACGAGGTAGGTGAAGCAAGCCTGTCCATTCAGGTTAAATTGCTGCGGGTGTTGGAAACCGGAGAGTTCCTGCGGGTGGGAGGTGAGAATCCCGTCAGGACCGACGTTCGTATTATAGCGGCTACCAATGTGGATCTGGAGCAGGCGGTAAAGGAAAAAACATTTCGTGAGGATCTGTTTTACAGGCTGGACGTGGTACGACTGGCACTGCCTCCGCTGAGGGAGAGGTGCGAGGATATCCCCATTTTGATAAGCTACTTTATACGGAAATTTGCTGCGGCGTCGGGATATTCCGACCTGCAGGCGACTCCTGACTTCCTGCGGCTGCTGCAGTCTTACCACTGGCCGGGTAATATCCGCGAATTGTCTAACACCATTGAACAGGCGGTGGCTATATGCGGCGGACATCCCTTGACACCGCAGCACCTGACTAACAAGGTGCGGTATGGCAAGGTGGACAACCTGCGGTTGCGGAAGGGGGCCGGCAGGAGGTTTGAGGTGACCCAGGGAGAGGAGTCTGGTCCAGTCGGCCAGTTGCAGTCCTATCTTGGAGAGGATTTTATCTGGGAACAACTTCCGGCAGAAAAATTACTGATATCCTACCGCCTGGCCCGCGCCCTGGTCCAACGCCTGGGCACGGCGCTGGACAGGCGCAACCTGCCCGGTGAACAGCCGGCCAGCCTGGAGGAGAAGGAGAGCCAGTCCATCGCCGAGGCGCTGTCTTATTACGACAACAACATATCCTTGGCCGCCCGGGCTCTTGGCATTTCCCGGGGCAAATTATACAGAAGGATTAAGAAATATGGTCTTATGTAACTGCCTGCAACAGCCGGTCCAAATATGGACAGGCTGTTTTCTTTTTGGTACGGAAGTGTTCATTTTAAAACAGGCGAGAAATTTATTCTTATACGGGTCGTTTAGATAATGGCAACCTGGAGGGTTTTTATTAAAATTTCTAAAAACTTTTCGGCCTGAAAGTTCTGTAAAATCAGGCAATACACATATTATCAAGTAACTTTTTAAGGAATTTTAATTATGTTGTTTACGGGATTGGCACAGGGCTTGCTTATATTAATATTCAATAGTGGGAAGCCGTATGGCTGAGCAAAGAAAAATTAATACCAAAAAAAGAGCCACGAAGGTTCTAAATCTGCCAAAAGGCAGATCTGATCCTTGTGGCTTTTTTTATTTCCCGCAAGGAACCATGAAAAAACAATGGGAGGTGAAAAAAAAGCAGCAACACCATTATACGGGTGAAATGCAATTAGTTCTCAATACCAACAAGCATAAAAACAGGGAGGTTTTTGTAAATGAAAGCATTGGCTGATCAGGTTTTTGGTTTTTATATTCCCACGGTTACTTTAATGGGTGTCGGCTCGGTTAAAGAAGCCGGCCCGCAAGTTAAACTCCTGGGCGGGAAAAAAGCCCTGATCGTAACCGACAAGGGGCTGTCCGGACTGGGTGTGGCTGATAAAATAAAGGGGATGATCGAAGAAGCAGGTGTGCAGGCTATCGTCTTTGAAGGAGCGGAGCCGAACCCCACTGATATCAATGTTCACGACGGTTTAAAAGTTTACCAGGACAATAATTGCGACTGCATAGTCTCTCTGGGCGGCGGCAGTTCCCACGACTGCGCCAAGGGTATCGGCATCGTGTCCACCAATGGCGGTCACATCCGCGATTTCGAAGGAGTAAATAAATCCAGTAAAGCCATGCCTCCCTTCGTCGCCATCAATACAACCGCCGGTACCGCCAGCGAAATGACCCGCTTCTGCATTATCACCAACACCAGCAACCACGTGAAAATGGCTATCGTGGACTGGCGGGTGACTCCAAATATAGCTATTAACGACCCTGTCATGATGGTGGGCATGCCCCCGGCATTAACGGCCGCAACCGGTATGGACGCCCTGACCCACGCTGTTGAGGCATATGTATCTACCATTGCCACCCCTGTCACCGATGCCTGCGCTTTGATGGCTATGAAACTAATTTCCGAGAACCTGCGCAATGCCGTGGCCAACGGCGCCGACATTGAGGCCCGGGACAATATGGCCTATGCCGAATACCTGGCCGGCATGGCTTTCAACAACGCCAGCCTGGGTTACGTTCACGCCATGGCTCACCAGTTGGGCGGCTTTTACAACCTGCCCCACGGCGTATGCAACGCCATCCTGCTGCCGGCCGTGGAGAGCTACAACCTTATTTCCAACCCGAAACGCTTCGCTGATATAGCCGTGGCCATGGGTGAAAATATCGAGGGCCTTTCGGTGCGCGACGCCGCAGACAAGGCGCTGGCCGCGATTAGAAAACTTTCGGCTGATGTAGGCATTCCCTCCGGCCTGGCCGAACTGGGCGTTAAAGAAGAAGACCTGGAGATTATGGCGAAGAACGCCATGAAGGACGCCTGCGGCTTAACCAACCCGC
>CBEULQ010000430.1:0-3352 GCA_965543975.1 uncultured Desulfocucumis sp.
TAAGCCTTGGGTTCGGAAGGGGTTATTCCCCTACCGAACCCTTAGAGCGAACTTAAAAGTGAAGCTCGAAATCTCTGATTTCGTCAGCTGAACTTTCATACGTTGGGGACATTCCTCCGACCTTAAAGACATGCACAAAATAGAGGTGTGTCCCCTGACCTTATTGTTTCGAGCTTTACAGCCTGTTTATCCCCGACCTTCGAGGACGGGGTCTTACAGGATGTTAGCGAAATAATGGCTGCTTAGTTATTATTAGCCGCATTCCGGATAATTCCTCCTTGTACATCTATTTTCTGCCAGCCACCTGTTAAACCCATAATTTAGGGACATTCGCATTGTTGAGCATAACTAAGCATACTCTACAGAATCTAAGCTGCATCGAGCCATTTTATTAGCTCAATCCGGCCGGATTAATAGCGGCTGCAGCCAACCATTCACCGGCTTTTACAACTAACCTGATATACTGTTATAATTCATAATATCAACTGAATAACAGTGATGCAGTATCCTAGTCGGAAAACTCTTTCACGAAGGCGGGGCTAAAAATCCGTCAAGGGCACATCGATGAAGTTCCTTGTGCCGGCTTTCGACGCCATCGGGGGCTGGTGCTGGGAGTTAAGGATTCAGGGCTAAATACAAAGGCATGTATGATAAACATTTGTCCTAAAGGCTAACTAACGGGCGAATGACGTCCCTGTCTCCGGGGAGACCCGGTTAGCAGGCTAAAAGTTTGCGGCCGGGGTGTGAACCTGCATGTGGTAGACGCTGCGTGCAGAGTAGCCTGCCTTGAGGTGGCTGCGGGGGATAGACTTCTTGAAACCGCCGCTGCAAAAGAGGCTAGGGGAGAGTTTGCCGTCAAGGAAAACTTCTAGGCTGTCCGTTTGAGAAACGGGGCAGTCCGGGGATTACAGTGCGGACTAAGTGGCAATCCGGTACCGTGACATCACGGAGTGGTTTTAAAGGGAAACCGCCCATACGGCAACGTGGGGTAATCATCTGGGAAAACCAACCGGACCTAAGCCGCAACATTTACCCGGCAGGCTATCACTGAACAAAAGCAACTCTATTGGGTTGCTTTTTTGTTTAAATAAGTAACCAAAAATCTTCTTTTTCATACCCTATATAAGAACTGTTGAAAGGAGGCTAACCGTTAGGCTGCGGACGCGGCGATGGGGAGCTGTTCGGAAACGGCTTCGGCGTTTACTACTACAGAGGGAATTATGGGTATAACTAACTAATAAATATAAAGGAGTGTTGATTAATGGGTTACGGTTTCGGCGGTGGCGGTGGCAGTTCTACTTTCATACTTTTTCTGATTCTCATCCTGCTGGTGTTCAGCGGCGGTTTCGGCGGCGGTTACTATGGTGAGCAGAAGTAGCAATACAAATATAAGTGAGCCTTGGGTTCGGAAGGGGTTATTCCCCTTCCGAACCCTTAGAGCGAACTTAGTTCGAGTTTACAGCCTGTTTACACCCGACCTTCGTAGACAGGGTCTTACAGGCTGTAAACGAGATAAAAACCGGCCTGGATTTCCAGGCCGGTTTATTTGTTACATTACCGCTTCAGCCGCTACGGGGCTAACCGCAACTTCTTTTTTATCCTTGCCCCTGGTCCTTAAGGATACCACTCCATCCACCTTGGCAAACAATGTGTCGTCTCCACCTTTGCCAACATTGGCGCCGGGGTATATTCTTGTGCCGCGCTGGCGCACCAGGATGGAACCAGCTGTTACAAACTGGCCGTCTGCCCTTTTAACGCCGAGCATTTTGGGTTTTGAATCCCTGCCGTTCCTGGAGCTACCTACACCTTTCTTATGAGCCATGCAATCACACCTCCAAAATATCAGGCGTTTATTTTCTCCACCGTCACCTGGGTAAAGGACTGGCGGTGGCCTTTTTTACGCCGGTAATTTTTCTTGGCTTTGTACTTGAAAACTATTATTTTCTTGCCCCTGCCATGGCGAACCACCTTAAGCTGCACGGTGGCGCCTTCCACCACGGGGCTGCCCAGCTTCAGGCCGTCGTCCTTTTGCACCGCCAGAACCCGGTCGATTTCTACGGTCTCCCCGGGCTCGTTGTGCAGTTTCTCGATGTAGAGGGTGTCCCCCTCCTGTACCCGGAACTGTTTACCACCTGTTTCAATAATGGCGTACACTAAAATTTAACCTCCCCCAAAATTAGGACTCGCCGGAATTCAGGTACGGAATAAATTTATCCGTTTTGACTGGAACCCGTTCCGAGCGGTGGTATCAGGCAATAATGCCTACAGTATAGTATTTTAACATAACAACCATTTTTGTCAAGGAAAAGGAAAGAGAATGTTATTTTATTAATCTCGCTCTGGCATACGTCCTATAAACCTTGGTTACCTCCACCGGCACCGATTCCCCCACCAGGGAGCCGGCCCCCTCGATGTCCAGAATGAACCCGTCCACCCGGGCTATGCCGTCATGAATATTAGTTACGTGGGGTTCCTCCACCCTAACCTCCAGCACCTGTCCGGGCTGTACCGCCAGTGTCTGGGCCTGGATATCCGCCTTATCATACAGTGGCCGTACGGAAACGGACTCTATATGCTGCCCCTGGGACCCGCGGATATATACGTTTTTACCTGTGCGCTGCTCCAGTTCCCTTAAATTTGCCCCGCCGCTTCCGATAAGACGGGCAGCCACCAGGGGATTGGCCTCTACCAAAATTGTTTCTGCAGTAGTCTGGCGGGCCATCTGGAAAATTTGGTTTTTAAAATGGATACCGACGGTTTCCTCGGAAAGCACCTTTCCCCTTCCTTCGCAGTAAGGGCATGGTCGCTGCATGACTTCACCCAGACTGGGGCGGACCTTTTTACGGGTCATCTCCACCAGCCCCAACTGGGTTATACCAAGTATATTAGTTTTCGTTTTGTCCTTTTTTATCTCCTCTTCCAGCACCTGGAGCACCTGCTGACGGTGTTCCTCTTTAAGCATATCTATGAAGTCCACTATAATTATGCCGCCGATATTGCGCAGCCGAAGTTGCCGGGCAATCTCCACCGCTGCGTCCAGATTGGTGCGCAGCACTGTGTCTTCCAGGTTGGTGGAACCCACAAACTTACCGGTATTCACGTCTATGGCCGACAGGGCTTCGGCCTGATCAATAACGATGTAGCCGCCGCACTTTAACCATACTTTTCGCTTAAGAGCCTTGTCCAGTTCCTGGTCTATTCCGTAATCACGAAAAATATCGTCCCGTTCGTCAAGCACCACTTTGAATTTCAGCCTTGATCCGGTAATATCCAACAGATCCAGTATTTTTTCATACTCGTAACGGGAGTCGATGGTCAGCCGGTCTACATCCTCGGTAAAAACGTCTCTTAA
>CBEULQ010000431.1:0-3345 GCA_965543975.1 uncultured Desulfocucumis sp.
TGCTTCCAACAAACTTCCTGGTAATATGTCATTGGCTCGCACATAGCCCATTATGCTCCCTCCTAACAATAGGTTTAGGATTGGGCAAAGGCTATTCCACAGTTCATTATGCAATAGCCCTTGCTACGCATAATGAACCGAACTCATTGTACTTTTTGTCCTGATACGTCATACTCCTTTCCTATAAATTACATTTATTATAACACTTGATGGTCCCTGCAGAAAGACCTTTTTCTTTCTTAAGATAAAGGATATATTGCTGGATATCGCTTTCTGTGCAGGTTTCGTTTCGTCACCAAATTCACCGGGGTGGAGAGCCTTTTTGGACGCCAGGCATAACGGTCAATCCCCTGCTTAAATAAAAACAATTTGAACCAGCAACATATAGATGGCTGTTCCGGCACCAATGCTGAGAAGTGCATTGCTTTTCCAATAATGCAGCACCGTAATGCAGATAATGGCTACTGTCTCCGGAAGCCCAAATGGTGGATTCATCAAATTGACGCCCTTAAGGCAATATACCACCAACAAACCGATTACGGAAAAGGGTAAAACTTTGCCGAGATAAGTGATATATGGATGATTTTCCTTGTTATCAGGAAATAAAATAAAGGGCAAAAATCTTGTTATAACCGTGCCGAGCGTTACCATGCAAATAATAATAAAAGTTTGAATAGAAGTTAAAGTCATTATGCTTCCTCCCATGCCAGTTTTTTTCTAAACATGGTCAATACTACCAATATTGCAATCATGGAAGGAATAATGAAATTACTTTGCCCAAAAACAACCAAACAGATAATAGAACACAAAACACCGATTACAGCAGGTTTGTGGTTTCTCTGAGTTTTCCATTGTCCTATGAATATTACAACAAAAAGTGCGGTTAACACAAAATCAAGACCTTTGGTATTAAAGGAAACCATATAGCCTAGCAGCCCGCCAAAAGCTGAACCGAGCACCCAATAGCCATGGTCAAGCAGAGTAATAAAAAACATAAACCAGTTTCGATTTACTCCCTCCGGCGGCTCTGTGGAGCAGATAATGGAGAATGTTTCATCGCACAAGCCAAAGATAAGATACGGTTTCAATTTGCCGGTACCTTTGTACTTATCAAGCATTGAAATGCCATAAAATAAATGCCGCGCATTTACCATTAACGTTAATAGTAATGCGTATATGGGATTAAAAATCGATGTGAGTAAAGTAATCGCTACATATTGTGCAGAACCGGCAAACGCCATAAAGCTCATTAACACTATCCAGCCAAAGCCATAACCCTTGCTATTCATTAAGATGCCATAGGCAATACCTAAGAAAGTAAATCCGGTAAATACAGGAATGGTATGGGGAAAAGCCGCTTTTAATGCTTTGATTTTTTCATTCAATTTCAGAACCTCACTAAGCCTCATCAATGGGCACATAAACAGTTCTTTTTTCTATTCCCATAACCATACTTGTTTCAACCCTGCTGACTGCAGAATTCTGCATTAATGAATCAATGATAAAATCTCGATAGCTCTCCATATCCTTTGCAACGATCTTAAGCAGAAAGTCGTGACTCCCTGTAAGTGTGTAACATTCTTGAACCTGTGGCAGCCTATTTATATCCTCCAAAAATGAATGGATTGTTTCTCTATTCAGAGGTGTTAGGTTGACGAGAACAAATGCAAGGGTTTCCATTCCCAATTTCTTTTCGTCAACAATAGTAGCGAATTTTTTGATAATACCCGTTTCTACTAAGTTTTTTGTTCTTGCAAGGCAAGCCGATGGTGAAAGCCCAATTTTCTTTGATAAGTCCTTATTTGAGATTGAGGCGTCTTCCTGTAATTCTCGTAATATTGCTTTATCGTTATTGTCAAGCATAATTGCCATATTATATCCTCCTCCTGTTTTGACATGAATTATATTTCGTTTATAATACATATTACAATATTTTATACGGCACGTCAATGCAATTTTGTATATAATTTTTCAACATAAAAGGAATGGAGAATATAATTCACACATTCGCCATTCCCATAAAAATTTCATTTAGAGTATATAAATAGTTAACTCTCCTCTTTCAATGGTTTTTAACTCGTTGTATGGGGGTTTACCCACCAGTTGATGGAACGATACGGTATTTGTAGTTCTTTGTAGTGTTTTCTTTTTGCAATAAATTCCTGTTTCTTACCATTCAGAAAAATGTCAAAATGATGGCGCCTCCCCTCTTCACTGAAACGATGATTGGCTTGGGGATAAAAGACCAGTTTTGCCTCCTGTTTCTCTACTCTGATTTCACCTTTAGTACCACAGAAGGGGCAAATCACAACTTTGCCATCATAACGGAAAATGTCACTCCAACAGACTGGACACTCGTTAGCTTTGGAGCTTCGCTGATACTTGGGATCTATAAGTCCTCGCCCCATTTGCCGGGCTTTTTCCAAGTTAATTGGGTCTTCTAGAACTTCAGCAGGATTTGCTCCGAGAAAGCTGGCACTGTCAACCAGATGCAAATTTAAGAACCTGGCTGTAAGGTTTAAAGCCGCCTCAGCATAGCCTTCCCAACCGGGCACTCCATAAGTAGTGATGGTTATACAGGGTTTACCGGAAAATTCCTGGGATTTGTTGCTCACCGAGAGGAACCTGTCTTGAAGCATCTTAATACTGCCATGGGGTCCTAGAAAATAGCAGGGTGCTGCTAAAACTACAGCATCAGCGGCCCGGATTTTGTCGAGTAGATAATTGAGGTCATCCTTAATATGACAGGGAACATCAGGTGGCAAACAAGTATAACATGCTTTACATGTCTTAATATCCAGGTCTGTCAACCTGATCATCTCCATCTGGTTGTCCGCTCCTGTTGCCTCCATTGCCACCTTGGCTAAAATTTCCGAGTTGCCCGCCACTCGCTGTGAAGCCACAATCCCTAAGATTCGTTTCATTAATAACTTTCACTCCCATACTCAAAAATTTGCTGCCTCTATGGTTCTTCGCACCAAGAGGTCAGTGCAAACTCTGATATTAGCCATTGAGTAATTGGCTAGTCCTCCTTTGTAAAATCTCTGGAAAAGCCCTTTACTAATTTCATCCTGGCTCCAGCCAACCTTGTAAACCTCTAGAATAGACTAATAAATTATTCTTCGATAAACTTAGAGGGTGGGGACTGTTCGCCGGTTAAGGTGATAGCCTCCTTAATTGTTTGGAGACCCGGGGTTAACATCAGGGGTGGAGGTTCCATACGCCAGACATGCCTTCTTTGGACCTAATTATAGATTTGCTAATCATCTCTTTTTTACCAAACCAATTGCCAAGGATTCATGAAATGATATAACCATTTCTATCATCTCATCTTTCGATATTTCT
>CBEULQ010000432.1:0-3341 GCA_965543975.1 uncultured Desulfocucumis sp.
AAATTGAAAATTGGGCCTCACAAAATAAAGGGAAAAAAAGATATGGTTCGGATAATGGAAAATATTAAAAAGTTGGAGGTGGAAAGAGCATGAGAATGGCTTATTACCCCGGTTGCTCTTTGCATTCAATGGCAAAAGACTATGACTCATCTGTCCGGGCAGTGAGTCAGGCCTTTGGGATAGAACTGGTAGAGGTACCTGATTGGAATTGCTGTGGTGCCAGTGCTGCTCACGCCTCAAGTAAGTACCTGCCCCTGGCCCTTTCCGCCCGGAATTTACACATGTGTGAAAAGATGGGATTAGATGTTACATCTCCCTGTGCGGCTTGCTACCAATCTTTAGCCTATGCCAACTGGAAACTAACCGGTGATTTAGAACTATGTCAAAAGATTAACGAAGCCACCGGACAGCCGTATCAAGGCAGTGTTAGGGTGTTATCGTTAATTGATGTATATAACAGTGTGGGAATTGAAAAAATTAAATCTCTTATGAAGCAATCCCTAAAAGGATTAAAGGTAGCGGTTTATTACGGGTGCCTTCTGGTACGGCCATCTGAAGTAGTAAGTATTGATGATGAGGAAAACCCCCAGGTTTTAGATCGGTTAATAAGCGCTACCGGGGCAGTAACCTTGGATTGGTCCCACAAAGTAGAATGCTGCGGGGGGTCATTATCGGTAACCAATGAGGAAGTTTCACTAAAAATGGTGCGCGATATTTTATTGGCAGCGAAGGAAGCAGGAGCTGATTGCATAGTTAATGCTTGCCCTCAGTGCCATTTTAACCTTTCTATGAAGCAAAATAAAATTAATAAAGTTTATGTTACAAGCTTTCAAATCCCCGTTCTTTACTTTACCCAGTTGCTGGGCCTGGCCCTGGGCATTAAGCCTGATAATCTGGGTATAGATTCCGGGTTTATTAAAAATTTGTTTTTATCAAAAGTTAGCTAGTTTATATGGAAAGGAGTGAGACCAATAAACCGAATCGGTGTTTTCATATGCTGGTGCGGCTCAAACATTAGCACTGTTATTGACGTTTCACGGTTAGCTGCGGAGGCAGCCAAATTTCCGGGAGTGGTTTTTAGCACAGATTATAAATATATGTGTTCCGTACCGGGACAAGATTTGATTGTTAAGACTATCAATGAGCAACGCCTGGACAAGGTAATACTGGCTTCCTGCTCTCCCAGGTTACATGAACAAACTTTTAGAAAGACCCTGGAAAGGGCCGGTCTCAATCCTTTTATGCTGGAAATAGCGAATATCAGGGAACAGTGTTCCTGGGTACATTCTCAAGTAAAGGATAAAGCGACGGAAAAGGCCATTGCCCTGGTACGCCGGGCGGTGGCCAAGGCCACATATTTAGAACCCCTTTATGAAAACAAGATTCCTGTAACCAAGCGGGTCCTGGTGATTGGCGGTGGTATTGCAGGAATGCAAGCAGCCCTGGATATTGCCGAGGTCGGCCTTGAAGTGGTGCTTGTGGAAAGGGAGCCATCCATTGGCGGTAAGGCAGCCATGGTTGATAAAACCTTCCCTACCCTGGATTGCAGCGGCTGAATTGTAACACCCAAAATGGTTGCTGTGGTACAGCACCCGAACATTAAGCTGTATACCTATGCTGAAGTCAGCGAGGTAAACGGCTATATTGGTAACTTTGATGTACGTATTAAGCAAAAGGCTAAATACGTAGATCATGAAAAATGTACAGGCTGTGGTTCCTGCTGGGAAAAATGTCCTGCCAAAGTAACCAGTGAATATAACCTTAATTTAGGTAAAAGAAAAGCTATCTATATTAATTCTCCCCAGGCAGTACCAAATAAACCTGTTATTGATCCCAGGGGCTGCCGTATGCTGTTAAGCGGAAAATGCGGTGTTTGCCAGAAGGTATGTCAGGCTGGGGCCATTAATTACCAGGACCACGATCAATATATTGAGACGCAGGTTGGTGCGGTGGTTATGGCCACCGGATATGATCTGTTTGACTGGGGCAGTGCATATGGTGAATACGGCTACGGCAAATATCCTGATGTAATAACCGGCCTGCAGTTTGAACGACTGTTAAGCACATCCGGTCCCACTGGCGGTAAAATTCTCAGGCCATCTGACGGAAAAGAACCCAAAAACGTGGTTTTTATTAAATGTGTAGGTTCCAGAGATGATACTAAAGGTAAATCCTATTGCTCCCGGGCTTGCTGCATGTACACTGCTAAACACGCCCATCAAGTTATGGAGAAGATTAATGGGGCAAAGGCCTTTGTTTTTTACATGGATGTACGTACCCCGGGTAAGGGTTATGAGGAATTTTACCAGCGCTCGGTGAATGAGGGTGCCCTTTATATCAGAGGAAGGGTTTCTAAGATTTATCCCCGGAGCGATAAACTGGTGGTAATGGGCGCAGATACGCTGCTGGGACGTCCGGTGGAAGTTGAGGCGGATCTGGTGGTGCTGGCCACTGCTATGATACCCAGTGACGGAGCCGCTGCACTGGCCCAAATTGTAGGTTTTAGCACTGATAAAGATGGGTTTTATCAAGAAGCTCACCCCAAGCTTAAGCCTGTGGAAACCAACACCGGTGGAGTATTTTTAGCCGGCTGCTGCCAGGGGCCGAAGGATATACCGGATACTGTAGCCCAGGCCGGTACTGCAGCAGCTAAAGTAATTGGGTTACTGTTTAAAAAAGAACTTGCCACCGACCCGGTGGTGTCCCAGGTTGATGAAAGGCGTTGTACCGGGTGTCTGGCCTGCAGAGATGTGTGTCCCTTTAAAGCCATTGAGGCCAAGCAAATAACCATGAAAATCCATGGTAAGGAAAATCAACGAACAGTAGCCTCTATAAATACCGGCCTATGTCAGGGTTGCGGTGCTTGCTCAGCCACTTGCCGTTGCGGTGCCGCAGATTTAAAAGGCTTTACAAACCAGCAGGTAGTATCTGAGATAATAGCCCTGTGCTTATAGTCATTTATAATTCTCTCCTAATCCCCCAAAATATATATTGATAGATAAATGGCGGAAAGCATAAAGCTCTCCGCCACTTTTTTAGGCGCTGATTTCTTATTAATACCTTTTTAAAGGGTTTTCGTGCTTATTGCGCTTAATTAGCGCAGGATCATTATAATACCTTATTATGGGTGAGATAACAGTTGTTGTTTTCTGTATTATGGTTATTGGCGGCGGCTTGCTAAAAGGAAAATGATAAAAATTATTGAATTAAGATTATTGATATTTGACGAATCCTTACTGATGTCACTTTATATAGTTGACTCGAATGGCAGATATTACTATACTTGACCAAGCTAAACGCAAATTCTTATCTTTGACCCAGATAAGCGTAAATTCCTATCC
>CBEULQ010000433.1:0-3335 GCA_965543975.1 uncultured Desulfocucumis sp.
GACCCTTGAGGCCTTAAGGCAGGGATATCATGAACGAACAGACGGAATTAGCGTTAAGGCTGGTATTGTCATTTGTGGTGGGGATTCTATTTGGATTGGAAAGGGAGAAGCGTCACAAACCGGCGGGGTTGCGCACCCACGCCCTGGTTTGCCTGGGCGCCTCCCTTTTTACCATTGCGGGTATTACCGGATTTCCTCCGGCTGACCAGGGGGCGGTGGTCAGGAATATAGACCCCGCCAGGGTTGCCGCCCAGATTGTGACGGGGGTGGGTTTTATCGGCGGAGGAATTATTTTCAAGGATCACGACCACATCAGAGGCATTACCACGGCGGCCAGCATCTGGCTGACAGCTGGTCTGGGAATGGGTTTGGGCGCAGGATTATATCTCCTGAGCGGGGTGGCGGCGGTGCTGGGTCTTATAGGACTGAAACTGGACCGTTTGCTGCAACAAAAAATTTAATCATAAATTTATTATGAACTTGTGAAAAGGAATTCCCCTCTTTGCAGAGAAATATTATAAAAAAAGGAAAATAACCCCTGTTTTGCCAGGAGGTTGTTTTCCGATTTAAGTGGAGGGGATGTAATGATTAGAAAAACAAAGAAAAAATTGGTGTGGCTGGTGATGTTATTGTTCATGCTCGGCGTATTCCCTTTGTCCGCTCTGGCCGGATACGCCGATAAGGCCGATTCTGTCTATCTTAACGGCAACATATACACTGTGGACAAGGATTTTTCCAAAGCCAGCGCGCTGGTAGTAAAGGGACAGAAACTGCTTTATGCGGGCAATGACCGGGAAGCCAAAAAATATATCGGTGAAAATACAAAAGTGGTTGATCTTGGGGGAAAAACAGTAATACCGGGCGTAATCGAGGGGCACATGCATTTTCCCATGCTGGGTGAAAACCTGATAAAAATAGATGCTTTCTGGAAGCCGAAGGAAGAGATACTAAAGGCTGTTCAGGCCGAGGCTGCCCGCCTTAAGCTCGGAGAATGGATACAGGGTTTCGGTTGGAACAATGAAGTTTGGGAGGATAAAAAATACCCCACCAAAGAGGAACTGGACGCCGTGTCTCCCAATAACCCTGTAATGCTGGAGCGCACGGACGGGCACATGATCTGGGTCAACTCCAAGGCCCTTGAACTGGCGGGCATTACGAAGAATACAGCCAATCCCCAGGGCGGCGAAATACTCCGGGACGCCACGGGAGAAGCAACCGGATGCCTTACGGATACTGCCTCCGACCCGGTTCATAGTATTATACCTCAATACAGCAAGGAGCGAAAAAAGGAAGCGTTGCTAAAAGCCCAGGAACAGCTTCTTTCTTATGGTATTACCACGTCCATGAACGCAGGCTCCCCCGTGTCTGAAATAGAGAACATGAAGGAACTTTATAAGGACGGGAAGCTAAAAATAAGGATTTATTCCATGGTTGGCGGGGATTGGGGCGAGTCCCCCGGGGAAAACGCTGAAGTGTATTATAAATCCGGTCCGGAAATTGGTCTTTTTGGAGACCGCTTCACGGTGCGCTGTGTTAAACTCTTCGCTGACGGTTCGCTGGGTTCCAGGAGCGCCGGGATGCTGGAAGACTACAGCGACCGCCCCGGACATAAAGGAAATTTGAAATATAAAGAAGACGAATTGTACAAGCTGGTGAAAGAGGCCCGGGAAAACGGCTTCCAGGTGGCCACCCATGCCATAGGCGACGCCGGTATCCGTCAGGTAATCGATGCCTATGAAAAAGTGCTGAAGGAAAATCCGCTGCCTGACCACCGCTACCGCATCGAGCACTTCCAGGTGGCAACCCTGGAGGACATCCCCCGTATTGCAGAGCTGGGCATTATACCGGCAATGCAGGCCACCCACGCCACTTCAGACAAAAACATGGCGGAAAACCGTGTGGGCTCCGAAAGACTCAAAGGAGCATACGCCTGGAGGAAGGTAATTGACAGCGGCTCACATATAGTAAACGGCTCGGACGCGCCTGTGGAACTGGTTAACCCCTACCATGGCCTTTATGCGGCGGTAACCCGCATGGACCGTGAAGGCAATCCCCCCGGCGGCTGGTATCCCGGGGAAAAAATGACCCGCCAGGAGGCTTTGAAGTCTTTCACCATCTGGGCGGCGGAGGGACAGTTTGAAGAGAATATCAAGGGTTCCCTGGAAGCCGGCAAACTGGCGGATTTCGTGGTTGTGGACCGGGATCCGGTGACTTGTCCGGAGATGGAGATAAAGGATATTAACGCACTGCTTACCGTGCTGGGAGGCGAAGCGGTATATGATAAACTTACTGTAATGGATAAAAAGTAACATATTAAATTAAATAATGTTTAGCAAAAACCTAAAGCCCCGTGAAAACGGGGCTTTTTGCAGGGTTGCAGGAAAACGGAGAAAAGGTTTTGATGAACTGCCAGAAGGAAATAAACTACAGATTGTCTAAATAGTTCCCCGAAAGATATTGTTTGCAACAGGGGGACATAAGGGATTGAGATTCTGCAGCCTTTCATCGTGCAGCTACGCCAACTGCGTTGTGGTCCAGGACAATAAAACATGCATATTGATTGACTGCGGCCTTAGAAAGAGGGATATAAAACCCTATTTAAACAGTGTGGGGCTGTCGCTGGGCGATATCGACGCCGTTTTGGTAACCCACTCTCACAACGATCATGTTTACGGGTTGAAATATTTAATAAAGGAAGGAAATATTCCGGTTTACTCCACCGCCGGAGTGCTGGGCCAGCTAAGCGGAGGCTTTAATTTCAGCGCCGGCGTCATGAAACCCTTTGAAGTGAACAAAATAGGCACCATAGCCCTGCTTCCCTTCAGACTTTCCCACGACGTGGAGACAGTGGGCTACATTATAGGAAGCGGAGGCCAAAGGATGGGTGTAATCACCGACACAGGCTTTGTGCCGGAAAATTGCCTAAAGGCATTTAAAACCCTTGATTATTTATACATAGAGTCAAATCACGATATTGAAATGTACAGATACTCTTCAAAGCCCAGGCACGTTATAAAGCGCAACATGGGTCTCACCGGACACCTTTCCAATGAACAGTGCGCAAATGCGTTAAATTCAATGGAACTGGAAAAATGCAAGCTTGTAATGCTGGCGCACCTCAGTGAAGAGGACAATGAACCCCGCCGGGCACTGGATGCCGTCCGCGGACACCTGCCATCCGGAACGGTGCTGGCCTGCGCTCCCTCCCGAATTCCCGGCCCCTGGTCCGATATGCTGATTAAATAATTACCAAAAGGATCAGCAGTCCAGGGAAGAAGGCTTTAGTGGCAGGACGAAGCAGAAAGTGCATCCTTTCCCCGGGTTGTTCTCAGCCC
>CBEULQ010000434.1:0-3333 GCA_965543975.1 uncultured Desulfocucumis sp.
TTACTTTTTTAATGGAACCAGCCACCATGCTCCATTCATCAAGCCCCAGCCCTACAAGAAGAGGGGCTGCCAGCGGATCTCCGGCCATGCCGCCGCACATGCCGGTCCATTTCCCTTCCCGGTGGGATGCGTCAATTACTCTTTTGACAAGATGAATGACGGCCGGGTGGAGGTGGTCATACAAGTAGCCAACCTTTTCATTCATGCGATCCACCGCCAGAGTATACTGGACAAGATCATTGGTCCCGATGCTGAAGAAATCAACCTCTTTGGCAAATTGACCGGCCATAATTGCCGTGGAAGGCACTTCAACCATGATTCCTACCTCAACGGACGGGTCAAAGTCAACTCCTTCTTTGGTCAGCCGGTCCCTTACCTCTGCCAGGACTGCCTTTGCCTGTCTCCATTCTTCCAGGCTTGCTATCATGGGAAACATGATTTTCACTTTGCCGAAGGCGCTGGCGCGTAAAATAGCCCGCAGTTGGGTGACCAGCAATTCCCGCTGATCCAAACTAAGGCGGATGGCCCGGTAGCCCAGAAAAGGATTCATTTCCTTCGGCAGGGAGAGGTAGGGGAGTTCTTTATCGCCTCCAATGTCCAGGGTACGGATAATAACCGGCCTGTTTCCCATGGTGGTCACAACCTGTTTGTAGGCCTCAAATTGCTTTTCTTCCGGGGGCATATTGCTTTCATTCATAAATAAAAACTCCGTCCGGTATAGCCCGATACCCTCAGCGCCCTGTTCCAGGGCCGGTTTGGCCTCCGCCGGCGTGCCGATATTGGCGGCTATTTCCACCCGGAACCCGTCGGTTGTTATGGCAGGCTTGAAGGTAAATTCTTCAAGCCGACGTAACGCCTGCTCTTCCAATTCTTTTTTTTCTTTATATTCTTTAATAAGCTTAAGGTCAGGATTTATAATACACTCACCGGTACTGCCGTCAACAATAATAAAATCCCCGTCATGAATTTGTTCAATAGCTTCACCAAGGCCGACCACAGCCGGGATACCCAGGGAACGGGACAGGATAGCGGTATGGGATGTTTTACCACCACTTCGGGTGACAAATCCCAAAATATATTTTTTGTTCAATTGAACGGTATCCGAAGGAGCCAGATCTTCGGCAACCAGTATGACTTCTTCTTTAATGTCCGCTAACTGTATGCCTTTCTTCCCCTGCAGGCAAAGAACAAGCCTTTTGCCTACGTCCCGCACATCAGCCGCCCTTTCCCGCAGGTACGCATCATTCATTCCTTCAAATAACGTGGCAAACCGTTCCACCACTTCGGTTACTGCTTTTTCGGCGGTATATTGCCGGCGAATAATCTTTTCCATTTCCGGGCAAAAGGCCGGGTCATTTAAAAAAGCCTGCTGTGCCATTAAGATAGCCGCTTTATCTTTGCCCAGCTCTACTCTCGCCCGGTTTATGAGTTCATGGAGCTCCTGGTATGCTTTTTCCCTGGCCAGTTGCAGCCGCTCAATCTCGTTATTGACTTCCTTTTCCGATATGCTTGAACGAATAGGAAAATCCTGATGACTAAGCGGCTTATAAAGAAAAGCTTTACCTAAACGTATCCCCTCGGATACCCCTGTGCCTTTGATGGTCAGACCCGTCATCAGGAATCACCAAACCCTTGTGCCACCATTTCCGCCAGGGCTGCCACAGCCTGTTCTTCATCAGCGCCGCTGGCTTCAATGGTTATCTTCGTTCCTTTGGCAAGGCCCAGACTCATCATGCCCAGTATGCTTTTAGCGTCTCCTTCGGAGCCGTCCTCTTTCTTTACTTTAATTACGGATTGGAATTCACCGGCTTTTTGGATAAAGAGTTGGGCAGGCCTGGCATGCAGGCCGGTTTCATTGATAATTGTTACCTCTTTTGCCACCACGTTTAACACCTCCCTTAAAGGGTTTCCAATATCCGCATAACTTCTTCGGGTGATCCGGCTTCCCGTATCTCGTTCCTAAATTCTTCGTGCATAAGCCTACGGGCAATGGCGGCTAAAATCTGCAGGTGCTCATTGCCTGCCTGCTCTGCGGGGACAGCGATTAAAAATACCATTGATACCGGTTCCCCATCAAGGGACTGCCAGTCGATGGGTTGGGCCAGTTTAGCAAAACCCAGGGCCGGTTTGATTACACCGTCGGATTTGCCGTGGGGAATGGCCACGCCAAAACCGACACCGGTGGTTCCCTTTTGCTCGCGTTCCAGTACCGTTTGGGTATAGGATTCTTTATTGGTGACCGCCCCTGCCTTTGCCATTTGTTCGATCATCCGGGCAATACATTCTTCTTTGGTTGACACAGCCAGGGACAGCTGGATGGTTTCCTTTTTTATAATGTCTGCTATATTCATTGAGAACATCCTCCTGTCTCAATATAGTTTTAAAGAAGGAATGGGGAAGAAGGAATGGGAACACCCCATTCCTTTTACTCATTAATCAGGGTGTTGCGCTTTAATAGATTGACCAGCAGGGCGGTAATAACTGTTCCAACGATAATGGCTACAATGTACATGCCAAGGTTTCCTACGGCGTGGGGAATGGGCAGGACAAAAATTCCGCCGTGGGGTGCCCGCAAGGTGGCCCCAAACAACATGGAAAGGCCGCCTGTTACTGCAGAGCCGGCCATAATGGCCGGGATAACCCGGAGGGGATCGGCGGCTGCAAAGGGAATCGCCCCTTCCGTGATAAAGGAAATCCCCAGGGCAGCGGCTGCTTTTCCTGCTTCCCTTTCCTCAATGGTGTACTTCTTCGGAGCAAGAACGGTTGCCAGCCACAGACCTAAAGGTGGTGTCATGCCGGCAGCCATAACGGCGGCCATCGGTCCGAAAATGCTGCTGCCTAAAAGTCCCACACCAAATGTGTAGGCTACTTTATTTACCGGCCCGCCCATATCAAAGGCCATCATGGCCCCTAAAATGAGCCCAAGGAACATGGCATTGGTGCCGCTTAAGCCAGTCAGCCATTTTGTCAGTACATCCATAACGACTTTTATAGGGCCGCCGACAACATAAGTCATCAGCAAGCCGGTTGCCAAAATGCTTAAGAATGGGATTATTAATACGGGTTTTAAACCCTCCAGATTCTTTGGCAGCCTGATGGCATCCTTTAAACCTTTGGCAATGTAGCCTGCTATAAAACCGGCCAAAATCCCGCCCAAAAAACCGGCGCCGATTTTAGACGCCAGCATTCCGCCCACCAGTCCCGGTGCCAGGCCTGGTTTCTCGGCAATGGAAAAAGCGATAAAACCGGCCAGAACCGGAACCATCAGGGCAATGGCAGTACCGCCTCCGATATTCATTAATGCGGCGGCCAGTGTACCCTCTTCTTTAAAGG
>CBEULQ010000435.1:0-3332 GCA_965543975.1 uncultured Desulfocucumis sp.
GCTATACTCGTTTTTGAACGGCCTCCGTCAAGGGTAGTTTTTCAGTGCTCTGTTGTCATTTCAGGGGTTTATTATTTTAACGGTAACGCAGGTTTACATTTTACAGTTAAACCAGCCCGTATTTAACCAGTTTTTTGTACAAACCCGGCCGGGAAATGCTCAGCAGCTGGGATGTTCTGGCCTTATTCCCCTGACAGATCATTAATGCCTGAAGGATTATTAACTTTTCGGTTTGGTCCATGATTTCCTCCAGACTGTGTCCAGCCATTAAAGCTGCGGCAAAATTACCGCCCGGAGTGTTATCGCTTTTAATTAAACTTCTTTTTTTGTCAGGCAGACAGCTTACATTCGAAGGCAGGTGTGACAGCAGTATTTTATTGCCATCCATGACGTTAAAGGATCTTTCTATTATATTTTCCAACTCCCTGACATTTCCCGGCCACGAATACTTTTGCAAGGCGGACATAACGTCCTTACCCACGCCTGTAACTTTAAATCCGAACATTCTGTTGAATTTATCGACGAATTTGTCAACCAGCTCCGGTATGTCCTCCTTCCTTTCTCTTAAAGGAGGAATAGTGAGGTTCACCACATTTAATCTATAGTACAGGTCTTCCCTGAATTTTTTATATTTGACCAGGTGTTCCAGATTTACATTTGTGGCAACCACCACCCTTACATCGGCGATGGTGACTTCCCTGCCCCCCAATTTTTGTATTTCTTTTCCCTGTATAAAGCGAAGCAGTTTTGCCTGCAGCGAAAAAGAAAGTTCGCCTATTTCGTCCAGAAATACCGTACCGCCATGCGCCAGTTCCAACTTGCCCTGCTGCCCGCCCTTTCTTCCACCGGTAAAGGCCCCGTCTTCATAGCCGAAGAATTCAGACTCCAGCAGATTCTCCGGTATTGCCGCACAATTTATTTTGATAAAAGGACCCGAACGGCGCAAGCTGGCTGCATGTATGGCGTGGGCGAACAACTCCTTGCCGGTGCCGGATTCTCCACTTATCAGCACGTTGGAGTTTCTGGGAGATATCTTTAACAGAGTCTCCTTCAGGTCCAACATCTGCGGACTGGACCCGATTATATTATCAACCGTATACAAAATTCCCGGCCCCTGCAGGCGGTTTTTTTTCTTCCCCGTGGAAGAGGCCCCGGTTTCTTTTTCGCGGCTTCCTTCCGGACTGTAAAAAGTAACCTTGGCCAGGGCGCCGGACACACTCTCTCCATCCATTATTGGGATATAGTCAACTAGTATGCTTTTCCCGGCAAGCAATTCTATTTGACCTATATCATGGTTGCCGGTATTCAATACATTTTCCAGCCGCTTCAAAAAACCATAGCCGTTTAAATCAGATAGTGCTAAACCAATGAGTTGAGAAGGCTGTCTATTCATGGACTGCGCAATTGATGCGCTGATTTGACTAATGATCCCATCCTTCGTAACCACCAGCAGGCCTTCATGATTATTGTTAAAGATTGTCTGCATTAGCCGCTCTGCCGTAAAATCTTCCCGCCGTGGAGCGTTGCCGTAAATATACTCTTTTTCCGAATACAGCAAGAAATCACCGCCGGGCTTGTTTTTTGACTTCTTTGAATATTTTAACAACTTAAAAACATGATGTACAGATTTTTTTTCTATAAATTTTAAAAAGAAAAGGAGCGCTCCAAGAGACTCCTTTTCTTTTAAGATTTACGCGGTTTGGGCTCTTCCCATGTGCCTGCTGATGGCCTCCTGGAAAAGCTGCAGGTACTCCACTCCCGAGCGGGCCCAGGAAAAATCCATTTCCATACAATTCCTGGCCAGTTTATTCCACTGCTCCTGGTCGTCCCGATAAACCTTCAGTGCCCTGGCTATGGCATGATAAAGGGCTCTGCCGTTATATTCGGAAAACACAAAACCGTTTCCGGAGCCAGTTGCAGGATTATAGTCGTGTACGGTATCCGCCAGACCTCCGGTAGCCCTTACGATTGGTATGGTGCCATAGCGCATGGCAATCAGTTGCCCCAGCCCACAGGGCTCAAATCTCGACGGCATTAGAAACATATCGGCTCCGGCGTAAATCCTTTGCGCCAGAATTGAGTTGAAACCTATATATACACCCATTTTTTGCGGGTATTTTGATTTTAGCCTGTTGAACAAATCCTCGTAGTACTTGTCGCCGCTGCCCAGCACCACAAACTGAAGTTCCAGGTGCATAAGCTCATCGCCTATCTCCGATATCAGATCCAGTCCTTTTTGATCCACCAACCTGGAAATAAGTCCTATTACCGGCACATCCTTTATTGGCAGGCCCAGTTCCTTCTGGAGAGCGAATTTGTTTTCCTTTTTAAAGTCTATGCTTTCGTAATCATAATTACGGTAGATGCGGTGATCAGTCTTAGGGTTGAATTCATGGTAGTTAATACCGTTCACTATCCCGTATAAATCATGTGAACGCTTGCGAAGGAGACCGTCCATCCGCTCTCCCAACTCCGGCCGCTGAATTTCCGCTGCGTAGGTTCTGCTGACAGTATTTATAATGTCGGAATATACTAATCCCATCTTCATAAAGCTTACCGAACCGTAGAACTCGAGCTGATCTGGAGTGAAATACTCGTCACCGGCCCCCAGTATACGCAGCGTCTCCCTGGGGTAATTTCCCTGATATTGTAGGTTATGGATGGTAAACACAGTGGAAATCTTGGCATAAAATGGGTCATGACGATATCTGGTTTTGATAAAAAACGGAATGGGGCCTGACTGCCAATCGTTGCAATGAATTACATCGGGCTGCCAGTTCAACCTGGGCAGCATCTCCAGCAAAGCCCTGCAAAAGAAGGTGTAGCGCTCAGCTTCATCCGGAAACATATACATACTGTCCCGGTAAAAATAGTGATGGTTATCCACCATGTATACCGGGATAATGCGATGCTGCCCCTGGAAATGAGCCTCTATTGCCGCCTCCCTGACAATGGACGTCTCGGCCCTGTTGTTGAACATCACAGGAAAGTCCATGCGGTAGGAGGCGCCCTCTATACCTTTATAGTGCGGCATTACCACCCTTACGTCGTTTCCCATGTTGTCGTTGCCCACCACAGCAAGCGCCTTCGGCAGAGATCCGGCCACATCCGCAAGGCCGCCGGTTTTGGCAAAGGGCACTACCTCGGAAGAAACCAGCAGAATTTTCAACGGTCTGTCAAACATACCTAGCTACCTCCACGCTCTTTTGGGTATATGTAGGGTTTAAGCCTAACCCTCCTTTGCACTAAAACAACAATTTCTGGCATGTAGTATTCCACCAATATTTATTTTTAAATAAGAATATGCAAATTTTTTTCTCGCCTATGTAAAT
>CBEULQ010000436.1:0-3324 GCA_965543975.1 uncultured Desulfocucumis sp.
AACCTGTATCTGGGTCTGCGGTACCCCACCCCAAACACCTCTCTTTGGTTGCTTATACTGAGTAAATTCCAGGTCAGTATTCAGTATTCAGAATTCAGCAGTTAGAATTCAGAATACTTCGAGACGATAAACCGCTCTCCCATTCTGACTCCTGACTCCTGAGTTCTCACAACTATTTTATTACTGCTTCTCCCCTATACATAACTATAACATTTTTTTCGCCCAGGGAAACAAAACCCCTTCCGTCGGTACGGGGTATAATCAACTGGTGATCCAGCGACAGGGTGCTGCCGGCTCGGACATTGGTTCCCGCGGTTATATCAGGAACACCGCTGCCCGGCGGGTCCACCAGCACTGCCTTGCCGGCCCGGATTATAAATTCGGTGCCGGCCATGCCTTCAAACTGCTGGCCGGGAGCCAGTTCTGCTACCTGCCAGCGAAAAGTATTATCCGGTTGATTTTCTGTAGGAGCAGCTTTCAGGTCTGCCAGGGCCTTCTCAATCTGTTCCAATACAAAGCTCCTGGTAACCAGCGGGTCATCCTGGCTGCCCGGGCTTCCCGATCCCGCAGCCACGGCCATAACCCCTCCGAACAGCACAACACCAATCAAAACCAAACCGGCCAGCAAACCCCACCAGAAGGAAAGCCTATTTTGTCTCATTAATTACCCCCCTGTGGTATATGACGAATTCAACCATCAAAATGTTCAATATAGTGGCCACTAAACTTTTTTCAGCATGTCGGCCACCAAATCCGCGCTTTTCAGGGCTTCTTTCCTTAATACCGAAACCCGGGCGGCCAGTTTTTCCTTCAATTCGTCATTATTTTCCATTACCAGGTAAACACATTTCAGTAAATCTTCAAAATCGAGACTGTTTATTTCCCCTCCCGAGGGCATTTGCACCAGGTTTAAAAACCTGTCCACCTTGGGGTCGTAGGAAATTCCCACCATGGGTATGTTCAGCAAGGCCCCGAAGATTAAAAAATGAAGGCGCATGCCGATTATTGCTTTAACCTGCATCATCAGGGAAAGCATTTCTTTAAAGTTTATCTGCCTTTCCACCATTACGGAGGAATTTTTCATCATGGCGGATATTTCCCTGCTGACCTCCACATCCCCGGGATAATGCATGGGCAGGAAAATCACCCTCCAGCCTTCTTCGGAAAGACGGTCGCAAACCCCGGCGATCACCTTTTTGTATTCGTTAATGTTTTTCCACGGCCTCACCGATACCCCCAGAAGGGGTTTATCGGGGGCCACGCCCAATTCAGCCAGTATTCCCCTGCCCAGGGCAGGATCTATATCATCCACGTCAAGTCCCAGGGCCGGGTCCGCCGTGACATAAACCGGAGGCTTTTTAACCCCCAGGTGTTTCAACTCATCTTTTGACTGGCTGTCCCGTACGGTGATGGCATCCACCCGGTTTACCACCAGCCGCATCAGTGTTTTGCCCAAGGCGGTTCTAACCGGACCTATGCCCTGGCCGTAGAAAAACACAGGTTTGCCCAACAGCCTGGCCAGTGTTACAACGCCCAGGTAATACAAAATACTGTTGGGACCTGTAACGTCCTGCAACAGACCGCCGCCTCCGCTGATAAGAAGGTCGGCCCGGCCAAGCTCCCTGCAGATCCGTCCCAGGTCATGCCTGGGAACCGCCTTCACGCCGAAAAATCGCCCGGTCTCCTGCGGGTCCCGGGTAAGGACAACGGGATCAAGGCCCGGGACTCTCCGGTCCAGAACCTTTAGTATTGCATATAACATGGCCTCGTCACCGTTGTTTTTAAATCCGTAGTACCCGGAAATAACAACTTTCGGCATGAAAGATACTGCCTTTCCTGAATAGTCGTCAGACGTTTTACGTCCCCTTACCTTTTATTCGTCTTTAAAACCATAAAAGCAAATTTGGGTAAAACCATCATTCTCCGCCAACGGGAAGGCTGCTGGACAAGCCTGCCCAGCCATTCCAGGTGCAGCCTCTGCATCCATACCGGGGCTCTGGGAACCCTGCCTGCCAACACGTCCAGGCTGCCGCCCACACCCATTGCCGCAGGCGCCCCTAAGATTTCCTTGTATTTATCTATCCACTGCTCCTGCCGGGGCGCTCCCAGGGCCACAAACAGCAGGTGGGGATTGGCGAACTTGATTTTTTCCACAACCTGCGGCTCCTCAGAGGGCTTAAAAAACCCGTGGTGAGTGCCGGCGATATTTATGCCGGGATAACTGTCTTGAACATTCCGGGCGGCTTCCTCCGCCACCCCCGGAGCCGAGCCCAGAAAAAACACTCTCCAGCCTCTTTCCCCGGCGCGCTTCAGCAGTTCCAGCATCAGGTCAATACCTGTAACCCTTTCGGAAACCGGCCTGCCTATTACCCGGCAGGCCCAGACAATGCCCACCCCGTCCGGGGTAACCAGGTCCCCCCGGTTGACCATTTGCAGCAGTTCCGGCTGCCACTGGGCCTGATAAAGCAGCTCGGGGTTCAATGTAATTATAAAACGGGGACTGCCGCTGTTGACAAACTCCCCTACTCTATCCGCGCACTGTTTAAGGGTCAACCCGTCAATACCGGCGCCCAGCAGTTCTATTCTCAACGGTTCTCAACCTCCGGCCAACCGGCACAAAGCAAGACTCTAAAACATTTTACCACATATTATAACATCACTCCATAGCACATTATTTTTCTCCTTATTTTTACTATGGTTTTAAAAGCCCTTCAGGCAAAAAAATGCTCTCCTAAAAAGTATTGACAGGAATACATAGGACGTTTCAGAGAGGAATTAATTGAATCGTGGCGAAAGGTTTATTTTCGAGTCAAATTAAGAGAGGCTGTTTTAATTGAAGCACTATTTCAAAGCAATCAGACCCAAGCAATGGATTAAAAACCTTTTTGTATTCGCCGGGCTGGTATTTTCCAAAAACGCCTTCCACCCGGAAATGCTGGCCACAACAATAGCGACCTTCGTGATATTCTGCCTACTTAGCAGCAGCGTCTATTTAGTCAACGATATTGTTGACACTGAGAAGGACCGGCAGCACCCCAAAAAGAAAAACCGCCCCCTGGCCGCCGGAAAAATAAGCGTTAGAGGCGCGGTTGCCGCTGCAATCCTTTTATCCGCCGCGTCGCTGGCGGGGGCTTTTGCCATATCCGCCGTTCTGGGAGGACTATCCGCACTGTACTTTTTGTTGATGCTGCTTTATTCCTTCTATTTAAAACAGGTAATAATACTGGATGTTTTTACAATTGCGGCGGGATTTGTCATCCGGGTGGTGGCCGGAACAGAGGCCATACAGGTATACCTGTCCCCCTGGGTGGTAATGTGTACCGC
>CBEULQ010000437.1:0-3320 GCA_965543975.1 uncultured Desulfocucumis sp.
ATTGGAAAGGGTTGACGTTAGAAAAGAAGGGGAATTGAGGCAGGTAAAAATAACCAGGAATTACAACCGCTACGCCGAGGGTTCGGTTTTGATTGAAATGGGAAATACCAGGGTAATCTGTACGGCCACAGTGGACGAAAAAATACCCATGTTCCGTAAGCTTGAAGGTCTGGGCGGGTGGGTTACCGCGGAATACGGGATGATACCCCGGGCAACCTCAACCAGGACCGCCAGGGAGGCCGCCAGGGGGCGCATGAGCGGCAGGACGTACGAAATACAGAGACTTATTGGCAGATCCCTCCGGGCAGTGGTCAATCTGCAGGAACTGGGGGAAAGGACAATCACCCTGGACTGCGACGTTATACAGGCTGACGGTGGCACACGGACAGCATCCATCACCGGAGCTTTTGTGGCCATGTCGGATGCGCTGAACAGACTGGTGGAGGATGGCAAGCTGGAAAGGCTGCCCTTAAAGGACAGCATTGCCGCCATCAGTGTCGGGCGGGTTAATGGACGGCTGGTGCTGGATCTCTGCTATGAGGAGGACTCCGCCGCCGAGGTGGATATGAACGTGGTGATGACAGGGTCCGGAAAATTTGTGGAGGTACAGGGGACCGGTGAGGAAGCTTCCTTTAGCAGGGATGAGCTTAACGGCCTGCTAGATCTGGCCAGGGAAGGGATAATGCAGCTGACGGCCTATCAGCGTCAGGCGCTGTCAGGCCGTTCCTAAAACTTCCGTCGTCCGGCTTCTCCTTACGCGCCATACTTGTTTTTGAACGGCCTCTGTATGTTTTTCGAAACTTATGCAGAGTCTCATCAAATTTGTATTGTCAAGGTTATATGAGTTTTCAATTAACGCTTAGGAACGGTGGCAAAAAAGATAAAGGCTGGTGAATGAATGAAGCTGGTACTGGCAACCCGTAATAAGGGTAAGATCAGGGAAATGTCGGAACTGCTCTCTCCCGTGGGGGTGGAGGTTCTCTCCCTGGACAGTTTTCCCGGTGTTCCGGAGGTGGAAGAAGATGGGGATACTTTCCAGGCTAATGCCGTAAAAAAGGCTATGAGCGTGTCTCTTCATACAGGAGAAATTTCATTGGCCGACGATTCCGGCCTGGAAGTGGATTATCTGGGCGGAGCGCCGGGAGTGCACTCCGCCCGGTTTGCCGGAGAGGGCAGGGACGACTGGGAAAACAACGAAAAGCTGCTGCGGCTGATGAAAAACGTACCACCTGAGAAAAGGACCGCCCGGTTTAAATGCGTGGTGGCGCTGGCTACCCCGGAAGGGCAGTTTTATACCGCCGAGGGCGCCTGCGAGGGTGTTATCGGCACTGAGCCCAGGGGTGAAGGGGGGTTCGGTTATGATCCGCTGTTCTTTGTGCCGGAGTATGATAAAACGTTTGCCGAACTGGATTTGGAAACCAAAAACCGCATTAGCCACCGGGGCAGGGCATTAAGGCTGGCCTACGAAATAATTTTGGGCATTAAGGAAGGAAAAAAACGAGACAATCGGATGTAAAAAAAACATTCAGGGTGCTAATATATTATATAGACAGCCTGATGTATCTATTTTTATTATCCGGAAGCGGTGATTTTTCATGAGGATCGGCGTGATAAGCGATTCCCATGGCCTGCTGCACTTTGCCCAGCGGGCTGTGCAAGACATGGGACCGGTGGACATACTGCTGCACGCCGGGGACCATTACAGAGATGCTGCAAGAATAATTGTACCGCCTTCCGTGCCGGTTCATGCGGTGCTGGGCAACTGCGACTCGCGGACCGAAGGGCCGGATGAAAAACTCCTGGAAGTGGAAGAACTGTTGTTATTCCTTACCCACGGTCACCGCTATGGAGTACATTCCGACCTGCACAGGCTTTATTACAGGGCTCTCGAGTTGAATGCCGCAGTGGTCGTTTACGGCCATACCCATATCTCGGGCTATCACTGGCAGGACGGCATTCTTTTCTTCAACCCGGGCAGCATCACTTCTCCCAGGGACGGCAAAGAAGTAAGCTACGGGGTGTTGGAGATAAGCGGCGGCAATATAAATCCCTTAATATGTCATCTATAGAATAATATAACATTAATTTCTTTTTGACTTGGCCAGGTGAATTTGCTATAATAACATTGTTGTCGCTAACAAAATAGTATTAAATAAGCGGGTGTAGCTCAATGGTAGAGCGTCGGCCTTCCAAGCCGATTACGTGGGTTCGATTCCCATCACCCGCTCCATTTTATACGCGTCCCAGTAGCTCAGCTGGATAGAGCAACGGACTTCTAATCCGTAGGTCAGGGGTTCGAATCCCTTCTGGGACGCCAATTAAATCAAGGCCTTCAGGGTTTAACCTGAAGGCCGGTTTTCGTTTTGGTGCCCATTTGGTGCCCGTTTTTTCCCGAGAAGATTCTATCTTCAAGTTTATCAACGGCTTTTTTCTGCATTCCGGGCATCAGGTGGGTGTATGTATCTGAGGTAGCGAGTGTGGGGTCATTATACCACAAGCTGTTGAATCATATAGTAAGAAAAACTTTGGTAGGTCTTTATGCCGGGACTGCCAGAAGAGTGTCAAAGAAGAACAGTAGGCTGCAGAACATACTCCAGCAGGTGATGTTGGACCGAACAATGGCCCAATTAATGACGACGAGCTGAGCGGTGCGCCGAAGGGGTAAAAAGCTGGCATTGTGCGTTTAAATGTAATTAATGTGCGTTTTGTTTAAAACGTACAACAGTTGATCTATCTAAGTATATATCAAGTTCATTTTTATCCTTCACGCCATCCTAAATATCGTATTTCTTTACCATTAACAACTGCTATGTAAATATCACCCTTTTCAAGTGGTTTGTATATTTTTGTACCTATCGGCAAAGTTGATGCTGTGCCTTCGATAAAATCCTCTCCGTTAATTGATTGGCTTGTGATTTCCATAACTTCTTTATTAATTGTCAAATCCAAATCTTTCACCCAATCAATTTCTTCTGCAATAACATATACAATTCCATTCATAAGAAAGATATCTGTTTGTTTATATTTTGTTAAGACTTCATTAGCTGTAGGATTACCGATGGCTGTATGCACGATAGCAACCTCATTCTCTTTATGCTGTATCTTCATTTGTGTTTTTGATGAACATCCAGTTATAAACATTAGCAAAACAGCCCAAATAATGATATGTCTCATAAAAATCACATCCTTTACTACTTAGACGATTATTGCCTATAAAATGTTTCAGTTGACATTGTTTTTATTGTAATTCTGCCATTAAGTTTTAAAAAAACCTTTTATTGCGTAGTTACAAAGATTAAACGCCACAAAGAGAAAGCATG
>CBEULQ010000438.1:0-3319 GCA_965543975.1 uncultured Desulfocucumis sp.
TTTCTTTGTTGTGTGTAATTAAACCTTTACGGACATTCCTTCCATAGCCACAAATGTTCCAGGAAATCTCTCCCGGGCCTGCCGTTCTATAGTATCCATGTCATCATCGCTGTGTGACGGATCATGGTGGTATAACGCCAGTCTACGGGCACCTGCCGCCATAACCAGTTTGACCGCCTGCTGCCAGGTTGAATGCCCCCAGCCCACCTTTGAATTGGGGCCTTTTGCCCCCCCGTACTCTTCATCGGTGTAATTGGCGTCAATTATCACCAGATCCGTATCTCTTATAAAATCCCGAAGTATATTATCCGGCTCTTCTAAATGTTCATGATCAGTTACATAGCAACAGGATTTGCCGCCGCATTCGATACGGTAGGAGATGCTGCCTCCGGGGTGGTTGTTGTGGGTGGTATTAACCGATATACCGGCCCCCATATCGATAACATAACCACCGTCTATTTCCCGAAATTCTATTTCTGCCCCCATCTGCTCCAGTGACACCGGAAAGTGAGCGTATTCCATCTGCCCACGCATGAGGTTGGCAAAAGTCTGGTTCATTTTTCCCTGTCCATACAATGTGAAACTGTTTTCCCTGACAAAGGCCGGGCCAAAAAATGGAAAGCCCTGGATGTGGTCCCAGTGGGTGTGGCTGATAAATATTTCCCCTTTTATCCTGCCCCCGCGTTTAATTAAATGTTGACCCAGGTTAACAATGCCGCTGCCGGCATCCATAATAAACAGACGCTCACCTATCTGGATCTGAACACAGGATGTATTGCCCCCGAACTTGATTGTATGTATACCCGGAACCGGCCTGGAGCCTCTTACCCCCCAAAAAGTTACCGTAAAATCGACATTCGTCATTTACTTTCCTAAAGCCTCCGCAAGGTCGTTTGCTTTTTCTCCGGCGATATGATGAAACTTCAATCCGGATGTAAATATTACCAACAAAATTCTACAATTAATTTTACCAAAACTTCCAACCGGAGGTAAAGAAAAACATATGGTTAATGCGGCATCACAGCGCCAGTTTTTTAACCGCCTGACCGTCTTGCCGCACAATAAACAGATTTCCCTCATAAATCAATGCAGCCGTGGGGGTTCCATCCCCCTTGGGAAGTGAAGGACTGCCGGGATTAAGCAGCACAATTCCTTCCTCCCTTTCCAGCAGCGGTACGTGGGTGTGACCGGAAATAACCATGTCAACCCGGTAACGCCGGGCCATTGCCAACATGCCGGCCCGGTCCAGGGAATCGCCATGGCAAATAATAATTCTTAACCCGGATATATCTGTGAACACATACGGGCTCATGATGGGCCAGTCCACTACTGCCTGGTCCACCTCTGAGTCGCAATTTCCCCTGGCAATAAGTATGGGAACGGCAGAGGAATTTATCGCTTCCGCCAGGCCTGCAGGGTTATAGCCCTCCACCATGGGGTTGCGTGGCCCGTGGTAAAGCACATCGCCGGCGTGCAGTACAACATCAACACCGGCAAAAGGTCCCTCCACAAGCTTTTTCCAGGCCAGGGCGTTTCCATGGGTATCGCTTACGACTCCAATTTTCAAAGTAACCTCACCAGCCTGTCGGTTTCTGTTTTGCCGGGGATTCGTCCCCGCTTGGCAACGGGCCTGCCGTTTACTTCTTTTATATCCATAGTCATGTCAATGGCCGAAGCTCCGGAAATATAACTACCCACACCGAACGCCTCCGCCCCCGCCGCTGATAGCGTAGATATCCTTTCCGGGGTGACGCCGCCGCTTACCAGTATCTTTACATGAGAGTGCCCCGCCTGGTTAAGTCTTGCCCGTACTTCCCTGACCAGGCCCGGGGTTACCCCGCCTCTCTCGCCCGGCGTGTCGAGCCTAATGGCGTTAAGGGATTTGCCCAGGGCATCCGCCACCCTTAGCGCCTCCTCGGCCTCATCCCTGAAGGTGTCCACCAGTACTACCACCGGTGTCCCCTCAGGCATCACCCTGTGATAGGTTTCCGCCACCTTCACGCTGTCTCCCACCACCAGAAAGACCGAGTGGGGAACGGTGCCCGATGGGTCGATTCCCGCGAGCCTGGCACCCAGTATACAACTGTTGCCATCCGCTCCCCCCACCACCGCGGCCCTCTCCATCACCGGGGCCACCGCAGGATGCACATGCCGGGCTCCAAAGCAGATAACCCTTTTGCCACAGGCGGCTTCCACGCACTTTCGGGCGGCGGTGGCCCATCCGCTGGAGCTGGCCAGTATGCCCAGCAGCGCCGTTTCATATATTCCAAAGTCGTCGTACGGGCCTTCAATGCGCATAATTACTTCTTTTTCCCCGAAAAGTTCCCCTTCAGGCAACGCCCATACCGCAGCCCCGGTATGCTTAAGAAGGTTTTTCACCTCCGGAACTCCGGCCAGCATCCCGGCCTTCCCGGCGAATACCTCTGCCGTCACAGGAGTTCTGTCTAGGCCCAGGTCTCTTAATATTTCCCTGGTTTTAATAAAATATATGTCCGTGGTCCAGCCATATTTTATCTCATCGTTGTTTGCCGAAAAAAGCCTGTCCTCTGTGGAAACTTTGAAGGATTCCACTTCTTTAATGTTCTGTACTGTCTTATCCGAGGGCATTTACGCCACCCCCTTCCGCAACTTTGGTATTCTAAGCAGGCTATACTATAGCCCGGGTAAGGTTGGCCATTTCTATGGCTGTTACCGCTGCGTCCCACCCTTTGTTGCCGGCTTTTGTGCCGGCCCGCTCTATGGCCTGCTCTATGGTGTCGGCGGTGATGATTCCAAAAATGGTGGGCACCCCGCTGTCCAGTCCCACTTTGGCCACGCCCTTGGACACCTCCGCAGCAACGTAATCGAAGTGAGGGGTGGCGCCCCTGATAACCGCTCCCAGGCAAATTACTGCGTCAAAGCGCTGCAGGGACACCATCCTGCGTGCCACCGCAGGGACTTCAAAGGCTCCGGGAACCCAGGCAATTTCTACATCCTGATCGTTTACACCGTGCCTCTTCAGCGCGTCCAGCGCCCCCGAAAGCAGCTTATTGGTAATGAACTCGTTAAACCGGCCGACCACCAGTCCGAAGCGGAGCCCCTGCCCCACCAGATGACCTTCAAATACTTTAGGCATGTTAATCTCCTCGCTTTTTATTGTTTTAGGAGGCCGTTCCTAAAACTTTCGCCTGGCACTTTAACTCAGGCTCGCCGTCCAGTGCTCACGTATAAATTGGGGACATTCCTCTGACTCCAAAGCCATATACGTTGGGGACATTCCTCTGCTCCAAAGCCATGCTCCAAAGAGAGGTGTGTCCCCTTACCTTTTATGAAAGGTGTG
>CBEULQ010000439.1:0-3317 GCA_965543975.1 uncultured Desulfocucumis sp.
CACACATATAAATTCCAATCAATACACTCTGAGGAAATATAATTAAGATTTTTATAAATTGACATTTTTAATAAAGCAGTAGTGACAACAGAGTACGAAAAAAATACTAAGCTGTGGAGGACATGGGTATGGATCTGTCAGCATGGGTCTTGGTATTTTTAATGTTAATGATGCTATTCTTCCAGTCAAAATCATCTAAAGTTAGATTGGCAACATTTCGGGGCTGCTCCATAAGTCATAGTCTTTACCTCCTGGTTATGTTCTCCATCGAGGCTCAAAAGTTTGTGTGAAAATTATGGGGCCTTTCCGTCCATGCAGAGGGGGGGCCTGGGGGGTGTGGTGGGGGTCAGTTCGACTCCGGTCGCTGGTCGCCTCCTCGGTCATTTTAACCAGGAAGGTCCCGCCGGTTAGGGCATACACAGGGCCACTCAAAACGAAAGTCTCCGGGGATTAGACCCTGTCTTTTTTATGAAGTTCATATATCTCTGTTGTAGATTCTTATCTTGTTGTCATTTATTTTGCCGATGAATGTTGGGCCTGAAAAGGATTGACCTGAGCCACTTTTGCCAGACGAGACGCTAGCACGAGCGCTATCAGCAAAAATCCCGTGATCATGCCAACGACCCCGCCCCACCCAAACGAGGACCAAAACACCCCAGCGGTTGTCCCTCCAATACTGGAACCCGCGTAGTAAAAGAATAGATAGAGTGAGGAAGCCTGAGCTTTGTCGTGAAGGGCGCGCTGTCCCACCCAACCGCTTGCGATGGAATGACTTCCGAAGAATCCGAACGTCATGATCGGCAACCCTAATATCTTTAGCCATAGGTGGGAATCCAACGTCAGGCAGACTCCGGCCAACGTAATGAACAGAGAAAGGTTAAGTACCTTTTGGCGACCATGATTATTTGCCATTTTCGCCATCCAAACGGAACTGAACATTCCCACGAGAAGTACGATGAAGATCCAGCCCACCAGTGTCTGACTGAGTGAGTACGGCGGAGCAGTCAGTGCATACCCCATGTAATTGAACAAGGCAACATTGCTGCCAAGAATGAGAAACCCGATGCTATACAATATCAGCAAACCAGGATCTTTCAGATGACTGACCAAGGATGCATGCAGCTTGCCGATTTCCGGTAAACGGGGATTAAAATTTTGGGACTTCGGCAAACTCATAAAAAAAATCAGGCTGGCCAGCAGGCTAATGAAGCTGATCGTTCCCATCGCCACGTGCCAGTTGAATATGTTCGTCAGCATTCCGGAAATCATTCGCCCGCAAACGGCTCCAAGCGAATTTCCGCTGATGTAGAGTCCCATTGCCACACCGAGACTGTCTGGTTCCATCTCTTCTCCCAGATAGGCCATAGCGATGGAAGGAAGCCCGCCCAAAGCGAATCCCTGAATAACCCGGAACACCAGCAAGGCTTCATAAGTCGTGCTGAATGTAATCAGAATGGACAAGATGGAGGCTGCTAGCATGGAGATAAGCATGACTGGTTTGCGGCCCCATACTTCCGATAAGGAACTGAACAACAACATACTAATCGCCAGAGAAATGGTGGTCATGGAAAGTGACAGGCTCGCCATTGTGGGCGATATATGAAATTCCTTAGTGTATTCCAGCATCAACGGTTGTGTACAGTACAGAATGGCAAAAGTGTTGAATCCAGCGGCAAAAAAGGCTAGGTTTGATTTGCGAAAAGCTGATGTACCTTGTTGGATATACCCCATGATGGATGAAACCTCCCGAATTCGTTCCGTTCTCACTTTTATACTACCATCGACAAATCATGATGTATAATTTATTATAGTTATGATTTCAATGCACTAAAGTAATTAACTTGACGGAGGGTCCATAAATGGAGTGGCAGCAACTCGAATACTTTCAAACCCTGGCACGCATGCAGCACGTGACGCGTGCCGCTGAGTCCCTGTCCCTTTCCCAGCCAGCCCTTAGCCGTTCCATTGCCCGACTGGAAGAAGAACTGGGCGTCCCACTTTTTGATCGCCAAAGACGTACAATTATGCTAAACCGGTATGGCCAACTCTTTTTGAAGAGGGTGAATCGCATATTGATGGAATTTAACGATGGGAAGCAAGAGCTTCATGATTTGGTTCATCCGGAGCGCGGGGAGGTAGCGTTAGGGTTTCTGCATACGCTGGGCACCAACTTGATTCCTGATTTGATTGGCGCTTTCCGTGACCAATTCCCGATGATCAGCTTTCAACTGATCCAAAATCACAGTTACTCGCTGCTGGAGAATCTTAATTCAGGCAAGTTGGACATTTGTCTGGTAGCCGAGCCAACCGAAACAAAAAAGCCGGTTCAATGGACTCCGCTTTGGAGCGAGGAGGTTTTTATCACCCTGCCGCTTGAGCATCCTTTGGCTGGTGCTGAAAGCATTATGTTGGACGAAATCGCTGACGAATCGTTCATCTTTTTGAAGAAGGGGTATGCGCTGCGCGATACCACCGACCGTTTGTTCCAGCTGATAGGAATCAGCCCCAAAATTACGTTTGAAGGAGAAGAAATCGCCACCGTGGCAGGGCTCGTCGCCGCTGGCCTGGGCGTTTCGCTCCTCCCCAATACGGGATTGGACAAAAGCAAAATTGTTCAGATCCGTGTCCGCCAGCCAAAGTGCCAACGTGTGCTGGGGATGGGGTTGATTGAGGGACGGTACATGTCTCCAGCCGCCTTACGCTTCAAGCAGTTCGTGATGGGCTATTTTGGCAGGATGGAATCGATTTGAGGGTGAAAGTACTTTAGTAGCTCAACTCGATATTACCTCAAATAAAAAACCCCGCAGTTGTGTGACTCTACGGGGTTCTTGTTATTTATCTTTATACTATATCTTTCTAAAGTGGCGGTCTGTTTTAGGCATTGCGATTATCTTATGACAGGTTGGTCTGTCAGCGGCTTTGGCAGAATTTCCTTAATTGATGTACTCGGCCATTAACAACCCTACCTTTTCATGACCACCAAGCAGCCAGCCATCATATCATGGAGGGCTTGTTTTTTCTCGGTTAATCCAGCCATTATAAAACCAATAATTCTATTTTATTTTTAACAAATAAACTTGGGAGTATCCGCTCATCACGCGCTCCCCTTTTTCCATAAGGCTTATTACTGCCTTTAAATACAATGTTTTCATTTTCTCAGGCCGTCCGATGAATTGAGGTCATATTATTGATTTATCAATTTCTCTGCCATTTCCGGAAAGTCAATAAATGGATTCCGGTTCCCCTGTAATTCAAAGATGGCCAGGTTCCGGTGTTTTTCATAGCGAGAAACCGGAAATTGATAAATCAATAATATG
>CBEULQ010000440.1:0-3316 GCA_965543975.1 uncultured Desulfocucumis sp.
AAGAAAAATGGACTGCCGAAATGAAAAACTGGGAGCGGATTTTAAAGCAGCTGGATGAAGCTGTTCAAACTGCTTCAACAGGCGGTTTACTTCCTGTACGGAAGTTCCACTCCCCTTGGCTATGCGCTTTTTCCTGCTTCCGCTTATTTCGTGGGCATGTCTTCTTTCCCAGGGGGTCATGGAGTTGACTATAGCCTCCACATACACCAACTCCTTGTCATCAATCTCACCCAGCTCTTTAAGCTTTTTGGCGCTGCCCAGTCCCGGAATCATGCTTATAATCTGCTGCAGAGGGCCGAGTTTTTTTACTTCCTGTATCTGTTGCAGGAAATCCTCCAGGGTAAAATCGGCGGCTTTTATCTTTTTATTCAGTTTAGCCACCTGTTCCGCGTCAAAATTGGCCTGGGCCTTTTCAATAAGGGTCATTACGTCGCCCATGCCCAAAATACGATCGGCCATGCGATCCGGGTGGAAGGGCTCGATGGCGTCGAGCTTCTCGCCAACCCCGGCGAATTTTATTGGACAACCGGTGACAGCCTTGATGGACAGAGCCGCGCCTCCGCGGGTATCACCGTCCAGTTTGGTCAGCACAACGCCATCCAGGCCAAGCCGCTGGTTGAATGTTTCAGCCACGTTAACTGCCACCTGGCCGGTCATGGCGTCCACCACCAGCAGTATTTCATGGGGCTTAACCGAAGCTTTGATGGACTCCAGTTCCGTCATCAGCTCTTCGTCCACATGCAGGCGACCGGCGGTGTCGATAATAACAAGATCCCTGTTGTTGCTTACGGCGTTCTCCACTGCAGCCCTGGCGATATCCACCGGGCTGTTCTTATCCCCCATGGAAAACACGGGTATATCCAGTTGAGCACCCAATACCTGCAACTGCTTAATGGCCGCCGGACGGTACACATCAGCCGCCACCAACATAGGACGCCTTCCGCCCTTTCTCAGCATGTTGGCCAGCTTCGCGGAGGTAGTGGTTTTACCGCCCCCCTGCAGCCCTACCATCATTACCACTGTGGGCGGTTTGGAAGCCAAATTTATTTTGCTCTGAACCCCGCCCATGAGCTCAGACAGCTCTTCGTGTACAATTTTTATAACCTGCTGGCCGGGAGTCAGGCTGGTAAGCACATCTGAGCCCACAGCCCTTTCTTTAACCTTTTTTTGGAAGTCCTTCACAACCTTGAAGTTAACATCGGCGTCGAGCAAGGCCCGTCTTACCTCTTTCAGGGCCTCATCGACGTCTTCCTCGGTCAGCCTGCCTTTGCCCTTAAGTTTACGGAATGTTTCCTGAAGTCTTTCAGCCAGTCCGGAAAAAACCACGGCTCAATCCTCCCTTCATTCCTCTTCAGTTGCCATAATCTTGCTGAGGATACTTTTTACCTCCGGCAATTTATCCGGGTAGCCGCTTTCCAGAAGTTCCATCGCCGTGCCTAAAAGCCGGCGGTTGTTGATATGCCTGGCAACCAATCCAAGCTTCTCCTCATAATCTGTTAAAGACTGTTCCGACCTCTTTAATATGTCATACACGGCCTGCCGGCTTACATCGAACTGCTCGGCAATCTCACCCAGGGAAAGATCATGGGCGTAATAAAGTTCCACAAATCGTCTCTGCCGCTCGGTGAGCAATTGACCATAGAAGTCGTATAGCAAATTTATTAAAGCCAGTTTTTCCATGTTAAGCCTCCGCTCAACCGCTGTACTTTTGCAAAATATCAAGGAGGAATACTTAACAGATAGATTTTAATGCAACCGGGCAGCTTCTGTCAAGTAAAATACCATTACAGACAATATTAATAGTAATCCAATGGAACAAATATGTAAATTTTGTGTTAAAATTATGCTGTGCACAAATATGTTTACAAGCTGTTAGGGAACACACCTTCTTAAGTGATCTAATTTCCTTACTTATTAACAGGATTTACAAAGGAATGTCCCCAAATGATTTATTAACAGAATCGGATAGGAAAGTCTCCAATTATTGTTTGGACTTGAAAAGTTCAGGTGATAATATAAGTGAGCCTTGGGTTGGCTAGGGGTAATCCCCCACATATTCGGGAAGGAAGTACCCAATTTATAATGCGAAAGGGTTGTGATGGGATATGCAAACCGGAACAGCACATGACATCGCTCCGGATTTTGAAAGCCATCTACTATCGCTGGACAATGCCATTGAAATGAGCCGGGAAGAAATAAAACAAAACCACAAAAACCATGTCAACTCGGAGCTTGCGTCAATGTTGGGATTTTTAAGTTTTGACAAGAAATTTGTACGGGCACGAGATACACTGGTCTGGGACAGTGACGGAAACCAGTACATGGATTTCCTTGGAGCCTATGGGGCCATAAACCTGGGGCACAACCACCCGGAAGTGCTGGCGGCGCTGGATAGGGTAAAGGAAATGCCCAACCTGATCCAGGCCTCCCTGGGTACCCTGGCCGGGGCTCTGGCGCACAATCTGGCTCTTATTACCCCCGGGCCTCTTACCAGATCTTTCTTTTGCAACAGCGGGGCCGAGGCGGTGGAAGGAGCCCTTAAACTGGCCCGGGCCGCCACCGGTAAGACAGGTTTTATATACTGCGAAGGCTCCTTTCATGGAAAATCCTTCGGCGCCCTGTCCGTAACGGGCAGGGAGAAATACCAGAAACCTTTCCGCCCCCTGCTGGAAGGTTGTCGCGCCGTTCCATACGGGGACATTGCGGCCTTTGAAGCCGCCCTGCAAAATTCCCAGGCGGCGGCATTTATCATTGAACCTATTCAGGGCGAAGGCGGAATTATCGTGCCTCCTCCGGGCTATCTGGCGGAAGTCGCCAGGCTGTGCAGGGAAAATGGCACCCTTATTATTGTAGATGAAATACAGACCGGTATGGGACGTACCGGAGACATGTTCGCCTGCCAATTTGAGCAAGTGGAACCGGATATAATGTGTCTGGCCAAATCACTGGGCGGCGGAATTATGCCGGCAGGTGCATTCATAACCACCGACGATATATGGCAAAAGGCGTATGGGAGTTGGGAAAAGTCAACATTGCACACTTCCACCTTCGGTGGCAACACCTGGTCATGCGCAGCGGCCATCGCCACCATTAGCATCATCTGCAGAGAAAATATGGCAGGACAAGCAAGGGAAAAAGGGATATATTTCCTCAACAAACTAAACCAATTAAAAGAAAAATACCCACTGCTGCAGGACGTCAGGGGCCGGGGGCTGATGGTTGGAATAGAATTCAACCAGCCCGGTGGGTATTTTTCTTTTAATTAGATCGGAAGACACACGTCTGAACTCCAGTCACGGCTTACTATCGCGTATGC
>CBEULQ010000441.1:0-3314 GCA_965543975.1 uncultured Desulfocucumis sp.
AATCTACATAGCCAGGCATCAAAAAGAAATCATCGGCTATGTGACCTTTCACCCACCTGACGAATATACCCGCTGGAGCAAACATCCCAGGATTTTGGAAATGGGTGGGATAGAAATTAGTCCTGACTGGCGGAAATGTAAAATAGGGGTTAATCTTCTGCAGGTGGCCTTCGCTGCCAAACCCCTGGAGGATTTTATAGTAATCACCATGGAATATGCCTGGCACTGGGACCTAAGGAGCAGCGGGCTGGACGTGTGGAAATACCAGAAAATGCTCACAGGCATGTTTTCCCGGGCAGGCTTGAATAAAATATCCACAGACGATCCGGATATACTGGAACACCCTTGCAATGTATTGATGGCCAAAATAGGATCCAAGGTATCCAAACAGGATATGCTTCTTTTTGAGTCCATGCGCTTTATGGGTAAATACGGTGCAGCCGTTCAGATCTGATGAAACATTAACGGGAGGGTTATGATAAACCCTCCCGTTTTTATCTCGCTGTCAGCCTCTAGGACTCCCTTCTGAAAGTCGGGGATCAACAGGCAATTAAGGAAAGGGGACACACCTCTCTTAAGCGGTCAGGGGACACACCTCTCTTTGAAGTATGACTTTAGGGTCAGAGGAATGTCCCCAACGTATATGACTTTGGGGCAGAGGAATGTCCCCAACGTATCTGACTTTAGGGTGAGGAATGTCCCCAACTTATTCGAAACATTTTCGAACACTCACTTAATACTTTTAATTTTGTTCTTCGCTTCCGCCAGGGCAGCCTCGTAGTTTTGATTGAGCTGGGACTGGAGCCTCGCCCATTCCTCCCGGTAACCCATCTGCCTCTCCGCTTCGTAGTTTGCCCCCGGATGACCTCCCTGCCTGTGACGACCCATCCTGCTCCTAACGGCCATGTCTTTCTTTAGGGTTTCCTTGGCCTGCTCCAGGGCCTGGCGGTAATGGTTGAATAGATATTCCAGCTCGTTTATAAGAGCTGTAATTTCCTGTTTGTTAGATTTTACGCCGATAATTCCTTTCATGGACCGCCTGTTGCCCTCCACAGTTTCTTCATTTACCGGCAGGGCCAGATTCAAAAGCAAAGCTTCTTCAAATCCTTCAATCATATATTTGCGTTTTTTTTCGTCGTAATCCGCTAAAGCGCTGTCAAGATTAAAGTTCACATCCCTTAAAAAGGCCGCCCCCAGTGCCTTCCCCCGGGGTATATATTCAAGCTTTTCTATTTCCTCCGGGTCAACTTCCTTGAAGCTTTTCATTCTCTCCATGGCCATTTCCAGGGCTGTTTTAATTTTCCCTTCCATTAAGCAACCTCCAACCGCAGCATTTACTTAATATATACTATAAACAAATTAATTTACCTTCAACCTTGCACTGATATTCGGTTGTCTGACATTTTTAATCCATCATTGTCAGCCAAAAATATAGAGGACGAAGTCTTACAGGCTTTAGCGAGGTAATTAAGGTTATAATATCAAAAAATAAACCCTAAAGGATATTATCATGTTGTGTCGAATGTTTGCGGGTTGATATATTTTACCATACTGGAACGGAGGTGTCGTGTTGAGCGCAATTCAAACAGGCCGTCACTACTGAACCTTGCCAGACCCTGTCGGCTGAAATTTTCCGCCGGGATACAGTGGGCTGTTTTTTTTGCCCGAGAGAGAACCGGAAACCGTTCAGGGGAACATACCGAATCTGAATTGAGAAATGAAAATACGGGGAGGACATTAATTTTGAGCAAACGAGTAATACAGGTGGATGATAAACTTCCGCTGCTGCAGACTTTGCCTTTGAGCTTGCAGCACCTGTTTGCCATGTTCGGCGCTACGGTGCTGGTACCTATTATATTCAAGGTTGATCCCGCCACCATACTGCTTATGAACGGCATAGGCACTCTTCTTTATATATTTATCTGCAAGAGGCGCATACCAGCTTATCTGGGCTCAAGTTTCGCATTTATTTCTCCGGTGATGGTGGTTTTAAGCAAGTATGGTTACGGTGATGCCCTGGGCGGCTTTGTCGTGGCAGGTCTTATATTTACACTGGTGTCTCTGATTGTCGGCGCCGCAGGCACCAAATGGATAGACGTGGTATTTCCCCCCGCCGCCATGGGGGCTATTGTGTCGGTTATCGGGCTGGAACTGGTGCCGGTGGCCGCTCAAATGGCCGGTTTAATTGCTCCTCCCGAACAAGCCGCCACCTGGCATCCCGATCCCAAAGTAATAGCCGTGTCGCTTTTCACCCTGGGGGTAACAGTACTGGGTTCGGTGGTACTGCGGGGTTTCCTGGCCATCATACCCATACTGCTTGGTATACTCTGCGGCTACGGCCTTTCCCTGTTCATGGGCATGGTGCAAACCGGAGCAGTATCCAATGCCTCCTGGCTGGCATTGCCCCATTTCTACGCACCGTCGTTCAACCCCGCTGCCATAGCCATAATAGCCCCTGCAGCGCTGGTGGTAATTGCGGAACATGTTGGACACCTCTTTGTCACCAGTAATATAGTAGGAAAAGACCTGGCCAGGGACCCCGGTTTAAGCCGTTCCCTTATGGGCAATGGCCTTTCCACCATGCTTTCGGGATTTGTGGGCTCCACTCCCAACACCACCTACGGCGAAAACATAGGTGTTATGGCCATCACAAAGGTCTACAGCGTGTGGGTTATCGGCGGAGCTGCCATCATTGCAATAATTCTTTCCTTTGTAGGAAAACTGTCCGCCGCCATTCAGAGCATTCCCACACCTGTTATGGGCGGGGTGTCGCTCCTGCTTTTCGGCGTAATTGCCGCATCCGGTATTCGCATGCTGGTGGAGGCAAAGGTGGATTACAGTAAAGCCCGCAACCTGATACTGACCTCGGTGGTGCTTGTTATTGGAATCAGTGGCACACAATTGCAAATGGGCGCCATTAGCCTGAAAGGCATGGGTCTGGCCACCGTTGTTTCCATATTGCTGGCACTGGTATTTAAAGCCCTGGACGTCCTGGGACTAGCCAACGAATAGCATTTTATCCTTTTAGGGATTAATGTCCACTGCCCTGATGACGGCAGGAGAAAACCGTTAAACCAGCTTCATACCAGGTTTAAATTTACTTATTATTAATATAATGCCCGTCTGTCGGGCATTAATTTTTTTGGAACAAATACCCTCTATTAATCGTCTTATAAAGAGAAAAGAGGACACATCTTTTTGTGTTTTGATAAAAATCTTCTTTTTTAACAAATTCCAGAGGAAATGTCCCAACTTATGAAAAGGAACATACCTCTTTTGTTGCCGAAACTTTTTTTCTTTAATCTTTTATAGTA
>CBEULQ010000442.1:0-3310 GCA_965543975.1 uncultured Desulfocucumis sp.
GTTACGGTAATTATCTTAAACAACATAATATTATATATGTTTAATTATGCATAACGCGTGCCAGAAGAAAAAAATTAATAATAAAACCGGAGTTCACTCCGGCTTGGTTTCTCTTACCTTGTTAAGGTATCTGTCCAGGAATTTGCTTTTAATGAATACATTGTAACGGAATTTATACAAAATTGTTTCTGTTTCCCGGGACGGCATTTTAGCGTATGAGTCCATGGCCGGGTAAATTTTGTCCCGGAGCTGTTCAACCATGTCGCCGCTGGCCATGTTGGTAACCGGAAGGTCCAGGTCCCGGCATAGGGATTTTAAATCCTGACCATCCAAAAATGTAATTTTCCCCATCAGGTATTTGACATCCTCAATAATACTGTCGGATGTTGACATGGCAGCCTCCTAACATTAAACAGGGATTCGTATGGTGCGGCAGTCTGAGCAGACTTTTGCGGTTCTGATAACCGACGACTAACGATGAGAGACATTTTAACGTCGTTCAAAAACAAGTATGGCGCGAAAGAAGAAGCCTGACAAAGCCGGGCGAAGGTTTAAGAGCGGTCTTCCAGTGTTTCGTTCATGCTGCCGGATCTAAATCCCCCCAGATCAAGGGTGACATAAGTATAACCAATTTTTTTAATGGCGGATGTAATCTTTTCCGAGTGGCTAAGAGCGTACTCCATCTGGTTTCCGGGCACTTCAATGCGTGCGAGGTTTCCATGATGCCTAAGCCTGAGAGGAGTGAAGCCCAGGCTTTTTAAAAAAGCTTCCGATTTGTGTACCATTTCCAGGGCTTCGGGAGTGATTTCCGTTCCGTATGGAAACCTGGAAGCCAGACAGGGATTTGCAGGCTTGTGGGCGGTGGGCAGGCCTATATCCCGTGACAGCGCGTAGATATCCTGTTTGGTCAGGTTTGCCTGCTTTAAAGGTGTACGCACCCCAGCCTCCACTCCGGCACGCATTCCCGGGCGGTAGTCTCCAGCGTCATCGGCATTGACTCCGTCAACCACATAATTCAACCCTTTTTCCCGGGCAATGTTTAGAAGCTCCGCATATAATTCCTTTTTACAGTGATAACACCTGTCCGGAGGGTTTCCTGCAAAAGCGGGGCTTTTAAGCCCCCTGGTTTTAAATGTAATATGTTTTGCCCCGAGGGATCGGGCTATATCAGAGGCTTCCTCCGCCTCTCCCGGCGGGTATATTTCCGATGTGGCCGTTACTGCAAGCACTTTGTCGCCTAGTACGTCCAGGGCAGCCTTCAGCAAAAGTGTGCTGTCTACGCCCCCTGAGAAGGCCACCAGCACACTGCCGTAGCTTTTTATAATTTCATCTAAATGTTGTCGCTTGCTTTGTAAGGTTTCCATCTGCATTTGGACCGTCCTTCGGAAATGTAATAAGGTTATTTTCCTATGCTATTTATCATCTTCATGTTCGTGGCCGTGGTCATCATGATGGTGTCCATGTTCATGACCGTGATGATGTTCCTGCCCGTGTACATGCTCATGTTCATGCGGATGGCAAGCTTCACCGTGACCGTGTCCGTGGCAGTGGTGGTGCCCGGCGTGTTTATGTCCGTGATAGTGACCATGCCTCTTATGGCTATGATGGCCCTTGCGGCATGCTGATCCCGCAAAGGAGCTGTCAACGGTGTCACCTGTTATCAGCCTTAGTAAGTTGGGGTGGTCCATATCCTTTTTACCCGATCCGTAACCAACAGTTTCAATGGTCATCAGGGGGAGGCCGGTAAAACCTTCCGCCAGTGTTGATATGATGGCTGCGCCTGTGGGAGTGACCAATTCTCCCTGCACGCCCGCGCCGTAAACTGGCACGCTGCGTAATATCTCCAGGGTTGCCGGAGCCGGGGAGGGGATAATGCCGTGCATGCATTTTATAAAGCCCGTGCCCATGGGCAGCGGGTTGGAGTATATCTTCTCCACTCCCAGCATGTGCAGCCCCAGCACCGTTCCCACCACGTCCACTATGGCGTCGACTGCGCCCACCTCATGAAAGTGGATGTGGTCCTGAGTGGTGTCATGCACTTTTGCCTCAGCCAGGGCAAGTCGGTTAAACACAGCCTTGCTTCTTTCCTTAACCTCATCCGGCAGGCCGCTATTGTCAATAATCTGCACGATGTCTTCCAGGTGGCGCTCCGGTTGGCTCTCCTCCAGCAGGTCTACAAACACGTTCACGGCGGTTATGCCGTTTCTTTTTATCTTTTCCCGGCGCAGTTCGTATCCTTCCACCGGAAGTTTGGATAACTCCGCCTTGAGCTGATCGAAGTCCGCACCCGCAGCAATTAGCGCTCCCAGGCACATGTCTCCGCTGATTCCGGAAAAACAATCAAAATAGGCTATTTTCATGCCTTAGTCCTCTCAATCATATGGGTAATGGCATTAGCCATGGCGGCCGCGCCAAATCCATTGTCAATGTTTACTACACTAACCCCCGAGGCGCAGCTGTTAAGCATGCATAAAAGGGCGGAGAGCCCGTTAAAACTTGCTCCGTAGCCAACGCTGGTAGGCACCGCGATAATGGGCTGGTCGGCAAGGCCTCCCACCACGCTGGCCAGTGCTCCCTCCATGCCTGCCACCACAATGATTACATTGGCCCAGCGGATCATGTCCAGTTTGTCCAGCAGTCGGTGTATACCGGCCACGCCTACGTCGTAAGTTCTTTTTACGTCGTTTCCCATTATTTCTGCGGTTACAAAGGCTTCCTCAGCCACGGGAAGGTCTGCCGTACCTGCGCTCATAATCAATATGTTGCCCTTTTTAGGAGGTTCCTCGCCTCGCCTTACCACGATGGTTCTGGCCAGTTCGTTATATTCAGCGTCGGGGTATATTTCCTTTACGGCATGGTAAGCTTCCTTTGAAGCCCTGGTTCCCAATATGCTTCTGGTTCCCTCGCACAGCTTATTAAATATCTGTGCCACCTGGTCCACCGTTTTTCCCTGACAGAAGATAACTTCCGGGAAACCTTTGCGTAAGGCCCGGTGGTGGTCAACTACTGCAAAGCCAAGGTCTTCATATGGTAAGTTCTTTAATCTGTTTAAAGCGTTTCCTATATCAACCTTGTCGTTTTTTACATCCTCCAGCAATTGGCGCAGTTCATCTTTCACCATTTTAATTGCTCCTTTTCAGGTGCTTTTATCTCTATCCAAACCGGACTATACACATGCCCGGAATGTTATCATCTCAGGGATATACGGGTCAACAGTTTTTTTCGTTTGGCACCAAGGAAATTTTTTTAAGATTTAAAGCAATTTCTTTAATTTCGTCATACAAGGTTGATTCGCCGTATTCCCCAAGCT
>CBEULQ010000443.1:0-3308 GCA_965543975.1 uncultured Desulfocucumis sp.
GTAAATCTAAACACATACAAGGAGTCAGGCTCTACATTATAAATCAACAAGGGATTCTCATTTTGAAGTGAGAATCCCTTGCTTTTTACAATCTAAACCTTTCTTAGCCATGCCCCTGCCCGAAAAAATCACTGGCCTGTTTATATTTTAAACCTGTTTGCTATATCATTTAAATCGGCAGACATCTTGGTAATTTGTTCAGTGGCCGCTGCTACTTCCTCCATGGCCGCAGTCTGCTCTTCAGTTGTGGCAGCCACGTTTTGGACCCCCATGGAAACCTGCTCGGCAGCTGCCGCCACCCCTTGAACCTGCTCGGCAAGCCCGCCGACCGCACCAATGATACTCTCAAAATTCCGGCCTACCTCCGCAACAACAACTGCCCCTCCCTTGACTTGATTATTACCCGAAGCCATTGCCTCAACAGCTTTCACCGATTCCTCCTGTACCCTACCGATCATTTGATTGATATCCTTGGCAGCATTAGCGGACTGCTCAGCCAGTTGCCGCACTTCCTCCGCCACCACCGCAAATCCCCGCCCCTGTTCACCTGCCCTGGCGGCCTCAATTGCGGCATTTAGCGCCAGCAGGTTGGTCTGGTCGGCAATACTGGTAATCAAATCGACGATCTGGTTTATTTGGTTTAAGGTGTTGGTTAGCGAATCAATTACCTGCGAAGCCTCATCACTTGAAGTACTTATTGTATCCATCTGTGTTGTTAAATTTTCCAAAGCACTGGCCCCAGATTGGGCCTCCCGGGCTGCCTCGTCAGATGCTTTGGATGCCTCTTGAAGGTTTATTGACACCTGATCGACGGTAGCGGCAATTTCAACAACTGTAGACGCCGCCTCAGACGCGCCCAACGAAGTCTGCTGGGCCTGGTTTGACAGTTGGCCGGCGGAGTCATGTAACTGCCGTCCTGTGTTTACTATCTGCTCAATGATACCTCTAAGATTATCTCGGGTTTTGGTGAGAGATTCGGCCAACTGGCCTATTTCATCACGGGAATTGATGTCGAAGGACCGGGTCAAGTCCCCGTCTGCCATAGCTATTACATTTTCTTTTAGTGTAATGATTGGCCTTAAAGTCCTGGCACTTAAGAATATTCCCATCAGCAAAGCAAATAGGGCTCCCAGAAAAAGCACAATCAGCGTATTCCTCACAATATCGTTGGCTGCCGCTGTGGCCTCATCCAGAGGTTGCTGCGTTACCACCGCCCATTTTAGAAAGGGGGTTTGGGAATAACTTGCGAGCCATGTCTTACCTTCATGCGAAAAATCAATTGTACCTGTTTTACCGGACAGGCTTTCGCGCACCGGTGGTAAATCGGACAGTACTTTTTGCTCTTTACTATATTGCTCATCGGGGTGGGCTACGACCTTGCCTTTGCTGTCAACTATATAGGAATATCCGGTCGTTCCCGCTTTGACACTTTTTATAAGATCGCCCAGTGAGCTTAAACTTATGGCAATATAAGCGACACCTTTAATTTTCCCGTTTTCTTTAATCGGCGCGGCTGTCACAACAAGCGGTTTACCGGAAGTTTTACCGATAAGCACCTCACTTACAGCAAACTCTTTTCCGGCTACCACTTCCTTGATATAAGCACGGTCCCCCATATTTACTAATTTATTGTCGTCTGAACGGGCGATTTGCATTCCGTTACTATCGGTTACAGCAGTAACATCAATGTCAGGATTCTTTTCCTTTATAGACTTTAACATGGCATTTAACTCTGCCCCATCCATCCTCACAGCCTGGGGTATGTTGGCCAGTGTTTTTACCATGTCAACTTTATTTTTAATTAATTGATCAACATCGCTGGACAATTGACCGACAATTAAATTATTCTTGCTATAAATATTTTCCATAAGCTGTTTTTTTAGACCAACAAAGGTCCATATACCTCCTGCCAGCAATGGCAGGATTGCAACCAAAACAAAAAAAGCGACCAGCCTAAACCGTAAACCCAACCCAAATTTCTCAAATCTCATCTGTCCATCCCCTTTTTACTATAAGAACGTCATCAATCACACTCTATTGCAACAGACCAAAAACAAAAAAAGGGAGCAACGCTGTCCCTGATAAATAATTAAGCCAGGTGCTTGCCGCCTGTCTATCAATGATGTTACCTTAATTGGTTCATTACTTTGCATCCCTCCCCGAATTTAACGACTTATCCAAAGTCAGTTCACATTAAAAAGGATGTTTACCCTTTCTTTATTATTCGGCATGCCAACTAAAAACTTGACAAAACAGGCTATTATTTTGACAAATTACTTCATCTACATTACTGTAGAATCCCCTTGTCTTTCTATCGTATCCGGCATATATATAATTAAAAAAGGATGCTTACCATGATTGTGGAAATTATTGGAATACCCATGGATTTAGGGGCAAACCGCAGGGGTACGGATATGGGGCCAAGCGCCATTCGTTACGCGGGGTTAAGACAGGCCTTGTTGAATATGGGAATGGAGGTAATAGACAATGGCAACATAAATGTTCCTGTTCCTGAAAGTATTAAAGTTGACAAACCCGGGCTGTTTTTCCTTAATGAAATAATGAAAGCATGCAAAAAATTGGGAGACATGACCCACAAAGTATTAAGCACAGGTAACTTCCCACTAATATTGGGAGGCGATCATAGTATTGCCATTGGAACCTTGTCGGGAATCAGCAGGTCAATTCCCCACATAGGGTTAATCTGGTTTGATGCTCACGGTGACTTTAATACCTTTGAAACAAGCAAAACGGGCAATATCCATGGCATGTCCCTGGCTGCTGTGACAGGCCGCGGAGATAAAAAACTTAGCGGCCTTGGGAGACATACTCCTTTTATTAATGAAGAGAGAATAGTATTAATCGGTGTTAGAGATCTTGATCATTACGAAAAACTAATGTTAAGAAAGTCAAAGATCACAGTATACAGCATGAACAAAATAGATGAAATGGGAATATCCAGGGTAATCGAAGAAGCCCTCTTAATTGCCGGGCGTGAAGGGAACGGTATACATGTAAGCTTTGACATGGATGTGGTGGACCCGACTGTAGCCTCCGGTGTAGGGACTCCTGTTCCAGGAGGATTAAGTTACCGCGAGGTTCACTTAGCCCTTGAAAAAATTGCGGAATCCAAAATGCTTAAGTCTCTGGAGATTTGTGAGGTTAATCCCATTGAAGACAACGGGGGCAACCGCACAGCCGGTTTAGCTGTAGAGTTTATTACCTCTGCCCTTGGAAAACGCATATATGATTAGTTGGGGACATTCCTCCGACCCTAAAACCATGCTAAAAAGAGAGGTGTGTCCCCT
>CBEULQ010000444.1:0-3301 GCA_965543975.1 uncultured Desulfocucumis sp.
ACAGGCTCGGAAATAAAAAAGATGTGCTGACCAGTGTATCAATAATACCGGGCACCCAAAAAAGCGTTGCTTCTTTAATGGATATCAGTGCTATAAAGCAGGCGGAGGAACAGCTAAAATATCTTGCTACGCACGATTATTTAACCGGAATACCCAACAGGTATTCCTTTGAGGAATCTTTGAAAAAGGCTGTGGCTAAAGCAAAGCGTGGCAAGGAAAGTGCCCTTCTCATTGTTGATATTGATAACTTTAAGATGGTCAATGATACCAAGGGACACGCCGCAGGAGACGATTTATTAATCAATATAGCCAATATTATCAAAGAGAACCTTCGCGAGAGCGATACCCTGGCCCGCCTGGGAGGCGACGAGTTTGGCATTCTGTTGGAGGAGACAACTGTTGAGGAGTCCGATCTAGTAGCTGAAAAGTTGCGCCAAAAAACGGAGGCTAACGAATTTTGCCTCCTTAAATACGGCTGTTTCAACTTGAGCCTTAGTATTGGAGTTGTAATGATAGACGGCACTTTAAATTCTCAGAAGCTATTGTCTCTTGCAGATACCGCCCTCTATGCGGCGAAGGAGAAAGGCCGCAACCGGGTGGTCTTCCTGGACCCCGACGAGGAAATAACCACGAGATTCTCAGAAATAAACCAGTTAATTACTCTTGTTAAAAACGCTGTCAAGGAAGACAGATTCGTGCTGTACTTTCAGCCGGTGGTACGGGTGGAAAACGGTAAAATAGTTCACCACGAGGCACTGGTACGCTTAAAGGGGAAACATGGGGAGTTAATCTCACCCCAGGCTTTTATACCGGCTGCCGAGCGGTTTGGTTTGATGCCGCAAATTGACCGCTGGGTGGTGGGGGCGTCACTGGATGCCCTGCGTCAACACCCCGGCCTCAACTTATTTATCAACATATCAGGAATAAGTTTGAGCGAAGAATCATTGCTGGAATATATCGAAGAAATGATAACACAGTGCGGCATGGAACCTTCGCGTATAGGGTTCGAGATTACAGAAACCGCAGCAGTAAAGGATATGATGTTGGCCCGACGCTGGATCGAAAGGCTGAAAAAATTAGGTTGCCGATTTGCCCTTGATGATTTTGGTATTGGGTTTTCATCTTTTTCCTACCTTCGCATTTTACCGGTGGATTATCTGAAAATCGACGGTTCATTCATTCGCAACTTGGAAAAAGATCCATCCAACCGTGCTTTGGTAGAGGCGATGAGCACCATTGCCCGTTCTCTGGGTATAAAGACAGTGGCGGAGTACGTAGAAAACGGGAATGTCTTAAAAATATTGCAAGAACTCAAAATAGATTGTGCGCAGGGTTATTTTTTGGGTATGCCTGATCCCATTATTTAGTCTGACAGGCTCTCCTGATATCATCCGAGTTTTTATTGCGTAAATATTCCGCGGAAGGACAAACCATGATATAATGTAAAATCAGAAATAAATTGTAAATATGAGGAGGGGATAGTTTTGAATCTCTTAATTATGGGGCCTCCCGGTGCAGGAAAGGGCACCCAGGCGGAAGTTCTGGTAAAAGAATTAAGCATTACCCATATTTCCACCGGTGACATGTTCCGTGCCGCCATTGCGGAAGGAACTGAAATGGGCAAAAAAGCAAAGAGCTATATGGACAAGGGTGAGCTTGTCCCCGACGAAGTGGTTATAGGTATGGTAAAGGACCGCCTGTCCCAGCCGGACTGCAAAAAGGGATTTCTGCTGGACGGGTTTCCCCGCACCGTGGAGCAGGCCAAAGCTCTGGATGCGACCCTTGACTCACTGGGCATCAAAATGGACGGTGTTGTCAACATCGTTGTTCCCCTGGAAAAACTGATGGCCCGCCTGACCGGAAGAAGGGTCTGCAGGGGCTGCGGCGCATCTTACCACGTATTGTTCAACCCTCCCAAAACCGAAGGCGTTTGCAACACCTGCGCCGGAGAACTTTACCAGCGTTCCGACGACAACGAGGAATCGGTGGGTACCAGGCTCAAGGCCTATGAGGACAACACCAAACCCCTCATCGACTACTACGATGCTAAAGGTGTGCTGCTGAACATCAATGGAGACCAGGATATCAAAAAGGTTCTGGAAGACATACTGGCCGCCCTCAAAAAATAAGCGTTAAAAAACCCCGGATATGAACCGGGGTTTTTTAACGCGTGGGGGGCAGATAATAGTTAATACGTACATTAAAGATTAATACTTAGGGTCGTCCAAAACTGAGAGGTGCGAAGTGAGAAGTAGTCAATACCGCGGTCTTGCAAATATTTACGACTATCTGGTGGCTGGTGTGGATTTTGAGGGCTGGATAGACTATGTTGAAGAAATTCTAAGAAAGTTTAATAGCCAACCCCACTCGGTGGTTGATCTCGCCTGCGGCACGGGAAATACCATTATTCCCTTTTCCCGCAGGGGATACGAAACTTACGGGCTGGATATTTCCGGGGAAATGATTGAACTGGCCAGGCTTAAGGCGGCGGAGGAAAACCTGAATATAAGGTTTATGGTGGGAGACATACGGGATTACCGCCTGGAAAGAAGGGTGGATCTGGCCACCTGTTTCCATGACGGTTTGAACTATATGTTGACGGAGGAAGATCTGGGTAAGGTGTTTGGCTGTGTCTCGCGCTGTCTTGTGGAAAACGGTATGTTCATATTTGATTTGAATGCGTTAAGCTGGATCAGCGCAAATTCAGAATCTCCAGTGGTGATAGAGGAACCGGACCTTACCATAATATATGAAACAGTACATGACAGGGAAAAGAGTTTGTGGAAAATTGCCCTAACCGGCTTTGCCCGGGAGGGGGAACTGTATCGGAAATTTGTGGAGGAGCATATGGAAAGGGGATATCAGCCCGCGCAGGTGGAAAAGCTGCTTAAAATGGCCGGGATGGAGTCATTGGAGGTTTTTGACGCCTTCTCTTTTGAGCCTGTTCATTCCGGCAGCCGGCGTCACTTTTATGTGGCCCGGAGGAAACGCCAATAAATTTAACAAAAGAGGTAATAATTACAACAAAAGAGGTAATAAAAACAAAAAGAAGTAATAATTTTAACAATAGCGGTAATAAATCTAACATTAGATAGGTATATATAGTATTAAAAGAGGGGGTGGTAATGAGAGGCTTAATGGTTATTAAAGACAAAGTCAAAAATCGTTCCAGTGTAAACCGAAGTATACAGATCAAGATGGATTTTGTTAATCCGGTTGAATCGGTCTCCCATCTGACCAACCGCTACCTCGTGCGCCACACCGACATGCTGTCGATCTGGCCCTATCATGTCATCGAAGA
>CBEULQ010000445.1:0-3298 GCA_965543975.1 uncultured Desulfocucumis sp.
TCTCTACCCCCGGCTCAGCCACAATAACAGGATATATCCGGCCGTCCTCCTCCACCAGTCTTTCGGCCACCAACTTCCAGCCGTTGCCGGGCAGCCAAATCCTCAAATCGCCGGCATCGGCCATGGGCTGCAGTACCATACGCTTTGTCTCCGCAAGGACCCCCCTGGAATCTTCCAGTATTTTCACAATGGTATTACCGCCCATTCCGGCAATGACTATCACCTGGGCTTCACCGGGGGACAGTGCCTGCAACCCGTCTCCCAGGCGTACATCCACAGCCCCGGACAAATTTTTGCCGGATACGGCGGAATATGCTCCCCGGTATGGTTTTTCGTTTAAATCGGTGGCAATAACCCTGGGATTTCTGCCGCTCAAAACCAGATTTATAGGTAAATGGGCATGGTCTGTTCCGATGTCGGCCACTACCAGACCCGGCGGTATAAATTCGGAAATGGCAGCCAGCCTCTGAGTAAGCTCCAAAATAAAAACCCTCCAATATTAATATAGCCTCCCTGTGGCCAGTTCTTCAAAGCTCATCAAATCATCCACAGGCACCCTGCAGCCAACCCTGCACATCAGCACGTTGGCGGGATGCTCCAGTATATCCGGGTCCGTAGTATATTTTACTATAAATCCGGCCCTACCGAAAAATTTATCCAGCATGTCACGATACTGCCAGACGGTAAGACTATTTCCCTTTAAATCCCAGTGGCGAAAGTATTCGGTGGTAGTAACCAGATACTCCTCCCAAAAGTCATCCTTAAAAATATATTCCAGCAATGAACTGCCTACACCGAGACACCGCCAGTCCCTGGCCACCTCTATTCCGCCAAGCTCCAGTATTCGGTGGTGGCGGCACCAGCGGCTGTATTCATCCGGAAGGTGAAAGGCCACGTAACCGATAACCGTGTTTTCCCGGCAGGCGGTGTATATCCTACCCCGGTGCATTCCGGTTATTTTTATCAATGCTTTCAACTGCATCTCGGCAGGGCGAAAGTTGTCCAATTGATGGTCTAGTGGTTTATCGGCCAGTTCTTCTCCAGACACCGGACCTTTAATCTCCACCGCTCCCAGGTAAGTAGACATATTGCTTGCTTCAACAGACAAAATATGACCTCCTTGCCCAATATCCGTATTCCAACGGGGACATAACTGGAGTAAACTAATAACAGTACAGCTACGGAGGGATTGGTATTGAATCTGATTCACCATTGCAGCGGCAACCACGCTAATTACATATGCAAAACCAACCTCATCCCGGCTGTCTTTTTTTCTATGTTCCTCATGGCCGTCCTAATTGTATTCGGATTGACCCCATCCGCCGGGTTGGCGGCAGTCCAGGAAAGAGTACAAGCCCATGACAGCTTGCGGGAATTAAGCGCTACTGAAAAGGCGCTGGCCGAAGAAATATTTCTTTTGGATTTTAAAATACACCGGGAAGACAACCGGATAAAAAAACTACAAAGGGATATCGACGGCATAAGAACCCAGAAGGATGCAGCGTACCGTGATTACCTGAAGGCGGTCGACCGAAAAAAAGCAGGGCTGGACCGGCTGTCCTTCTGGATCAAATTTCAGTATGTCCAGGGTTACGGAACTTATCTGGACGTTTTATTCAGCTCTTCGAACTTTGCTGAATTCATCAACAGGATATTCCTGCTGTTGGAAATTATCACAAGGGAGTCCATCGCTTTCAAGGATGCCTCCCGCTGTGCCGAGCTGGCCGGGGAAAAAAAGAAAGTACTTCACCAAACCGAGTTTCAGCTTACCAACCAATTAGTGGCGTTGGACAAACAGTTCCAAGATTTGCAAAATCTAAAAAAAAGCCGTGAATCATTGTACAGGGACATTAAAAACCGCTCAGCCGGACTGGCGGAAACAATTTACCAGATGGAAAAAAGATGGTATTATTCCGCAGATGTGCTAAGCCTTCTGGCGGACAACTTTATATCACTTTCAAGGCAGTCCATTACTCCGGACCGGTTTTATTTGAACCTGGGGGGTATTGTGGTGGAATACACTGAATCCACCCTTAACAGTGCCATTGCATCCTCCAGTGTGTCACGGCTGAAAGACATAACAATTACTCTCCAGCCTGATAAAATAACCTTTACCGGGAAAGACAGCACCGGCCAATCGGGATTCCAGGTAAGCGGCAGAATATCAGTTACGGAAAAACAGGAGGGAATAAGCTTCGTACCGGAGTCGCTGCTATTGGATGGTGTTCCCGTATCCCAAAGGGTGATGGACGAAATGGGGACGGGAAGAGTTGTTTCCCTTGAAGACATGCCCCGGAAATTGTCCAAAGTGGTTGTTTCCCAAGGAGTTTTAAAAATTGTTTTTAAATAAGTGAGCCTTGGGTTCGGAAGGGGTTATTACCCTACCGAACCCTTAGAGCGAACTTAGTTCGAGCTTTACAGCCTGTTTATCCCCGACCTTCAAGAGCGAGGTCTTACAGGCTGTTAGCGAGATAAACAGCAGACTGATTTAACGATATTGCACTTAACAATATCCGAAAAAGAAAAAGGTTAGAGATTAATTGAATAGAATATATAATTTATTAACGATAAACGGTACAGCCGCTTGTCCATGTTGAAGACCGGTAGAAAGAAAGCATTTGACTAAATATATTTCCGTTAGAAAACGGAGGGTTTATATAAAATGCATTTCGATTCCAACGAATTCGCTTTTCTGGTGGATTACGCCCGCCAAATACTAACCGTATATGCGGCCATAATCTCCACTTACGTTTTGTATTTGCTTGTTAAACAAACCCGCCCCAACATCAAGGTGTCGGCAGAAAATAGCGAGGAACGGGGTTTTACCCAGAACTTAATTATTATAACGGCCCAAAACACCGGGAAAAAACCGGCCACCGTAACTGTATTCGGCATAATAACCCCGGATGGAAAAAAGATCCTCGTACCGCCGGCCAGCAAAGAAATATCCCGCCCGGCACTGCCTGCCAGATTGGTGGAGGGTGAGGTTTGCACTGGTTTCTTTGACCTTGACGCGAATCTTCCCTATCTTATTCAGTTTGGCAACAAAATAATTGTCCAAGGATTTTTCCGTGATATGGACAAAAGGGATCACGTAAGCCTGCCCATGGAAATACAACTTCCCACCTTGCCGGAAAACGTCAAAGTCCTTCAGCGGCCGCATTGACACTAACCCCGAGAGTGCTAAAGGGTACAGAAGTTCTTTCGATACCAGGGTTTTATTTCTTCCATTAAATAATAATTCCTTTATATATTTGTGAAATAATTCAGTACAGTTAAATTCATTAATTATACCACC
>CBEULQ010000446.1:0-3296 GCA_965543975.1 uncultured Desulfocucumis sp.
TAAGCCAATAGCTTTTTTATATCTGCAAGGGTTAATGGCTGAATAAAACCGGTAGCTGGTTCAGATTCGTACAAAAATGGCTCGGTTGCAGTTTCCAGTTGTCCCCAATATGCATTCACTAACTTGTCGGCTTGTGAAAAATATGGGGAATAAGGAGTAAGATTGGTACATTTGTTCTCGCACCAAAATCCGCTTCGAATACCACTCGACCCGGGGCGACCTTTTCGCATACCGTTCATTCCCCTCCTTCTGTTCATTTAACTTTAATTCATAAAACCTTAAAAAATCAAGGCATTCCAGGTACAAAAAAGCAAGCCGCCAAACCTTATTTCGGTGATAAAAAAGCTGTACGTTGACTTCGTACAGCTTCACATCTAAATTGTAAATTGTTAAGATTATTTTGCAGCCTCCTTTGAAATACCGAACTGGTCGATTATATACGGCTTGGCATCGTACTTGCTCTGGTCTATCTCATAGGAAACTGCGGTCAGTTTGCTGCCGTCTATGGTAATGCCAACGAAGTTCTGTATCTGGCTGCGTACGGGCCTGCTTAGATCGTTTGGGTCAGAACGGTAACCAGCGGCGTGATTTTCGTCTGCAACCTCGAAGAGGTCGAAGTACCTCGGGTTTATCTTCTTATTCTTATAGTAGACCTTGGGACCGGCGGTACCGGGAATAAGGTAGATGGTCCCGTTGGGTTGCACGACATATTCGATGGTTTTGCCGTTGAGTGTTTCCGTAATCCTGGTTGCGGGTGTTGCGACGCCGTTCTTTATGGGCTTGCTGCGTGCATAGATATGGTCATGTCCCTGGAGAACAAGGTCAACTCCCAGCTCTTCCATTATCGGGGCTGCCAGGGTCCTAACGCCGTTCGTGCCCATTATATCTTCATCGGTGGCATGTTCGGAGGTGGTGTAAGGCCCCTTATGCATGCCTACGATAATCCATTGGGCGCCTGCAGCCTTTGCGGCTTTAACATCGTCCTTCAACCATTGTATTTGAGCCGGAGTAAAATCGGCGTATTTGGAAGAGTCCTCATTATTGTTGAGCACGACGAAGTGAGTGTTACTGTAATCGATGGAGTAGTACGCGCCGGTGGTGGTATCTGAATTGTCGGCGGGCTTTACGTTGAAATGCTCGATAAAGGAATTGTAGTCCTCGTCGTGGTTACCGGCCACAGGAAGAATCGTAGTGTTTAAAAGACTTTCCTTTGCATGGCCCAACAACCAATCCCATTGCTTCTCTACGGATCCGGCATCAACGAAGTCACCGTTGATGGCTAAAAACCCTGCATTACTGACAGTGGCCAGAGACTTGGCGATTGTTTGGGATGAAAGCATAGCCTCATCCTCAGTCGAGGGCTGTGGATCTGCCAGGTCGATGAACGTAAAGGCGCCGCTGTCGGAGGCTGTCTGAAAAGTACCCACGTCACTCCAAATATCAAGTGCTGCGTCACCTACCCGGAAGAAGTAAGATGTGTTCGCCTTCAGACCGGTAGCCTCAGCCTTATGCACAAGCTCTGAGGGGGAATTTGTGGAAACAGAATATTTGCCTGAAAATTTAACAGCTTTACTAAAATCCGGGCTGGAACCGGTCTTTTCAACTACCTCCAGATCGCTGTTGGCGGAAGCACGGGTGGTGTACCAGGTGAATCCCTTTGAAGTGGCAGTATCTCCATTGAAGGTTACGGTTACCTTGCTGACCTTGGCAGCGTCTCTGGAAAGAATGATGTTGTGGTTATCGGCGGCAAGCGCATAGTTCGGGATAATAAGTGTGCTTATAAACAAGCAAATCAAAAGAAAGATGGATAAGGATTGTCTGACAAGTTTCATGATTTTCCTCCTCAATATCATTAATACTATTAATGTATTCAGCCATTACTTGACATGATTATCCATACTTACCTTATTCTTCCCTTTATCTTTAGGCCTCCGGGCAAATCTATTACATCCAATTTTTTTAACGCCACCGGATGCGGTTATAAACTTAGCATGTAAAATGCAACACAAAATATGCGGTAGGCTTAAAGAATCTTTCTAAAGTAAACACTAAATGAAACGGATGAGAACCTGGCACAAACAAAGTAAAACTTTTTTACGAGGTGAAGCAGGTGAAAGACAGCAGGAACAGGTCTCTTAAAAGTTACCATCTCTCGCCCCAGCAGTTGCAGGAAATACACAGGAAATACGGCAACCCAGGGGAAATAGCGCCTGGCCGGCAGGCCACCAGAAAGCGCAACCGGCTGGAAACCACCCTGGCGTCCATGGACCGCCGGGACGTGGGAACCGTTATTCCTTTTAATGAGGAGAATGAGGCGGAGCCTGATTTTACTTAAACTTAAAAAGAGCGCCACAAAAAAAGCCGGAACACGCACTTCCGGCTAAGTGTAAAATTCAATTTTTCCTCCCGGGAATGCAAGGGGTGCTACGATGCCTCTTGTATTCCCGCTTCTGAAGCCCTTACGGGTCAATAACACCGGCATAAACCGCCATGATAAGCAGTATATTCTTCAAATTCTTCCAGCCCTGAAAGACCTTATCTTCTCCGAAAACGGTATGAATCGTACATCCCCGGATTATGAGGAAGGCGTCAAATCATTGTGTACAGGTGTTAAAAACAACCTATTAATCTCTTGAAATTCCTTTGCTTGACCTAGTGCCCACATAAGTTTGGTGACAGCGGCTTCCGTCGTCATATCGTGGGCGGGTATGACCTGATTTTTCATTACCTTCTTGCCGACTTCATATAGGTTTAAGTCTCCACCTTCGAATAAGCATTGCGTTGTTATTACGGTTATTACCCCGCTGGCGGTTAAATCATTAATCTTTGATAAAATGTTTGGATCACCAACAAATGGCAAACCGCCGTTACCAAAACTTTCTATAACCACCCCTCTATATTTGCCCATGATGAAATCAAATATATCGGGATTCACTCCGGGCGTGAGCTTTAATAAAAAGACGTCAGTGGCAATTTCAGGAAAATATTTAATTTCCTCGTATTTTTGAGGAAATGCATACAGAGGATCATATTTAATGTCATTTCCTTCTATTGTGGCTACAAAAGGATAATTTACACTATCAAAGGCATTGCTGCTCTTTGTTCTAACCTTCACTGCCCGGCAGCCGTTAATAACCTTGCCATTAAAAACGATATAAACACCGCCTGAATCTTCACAGGCAAAACGAATAGAATCTATAAGATTACCTGTCGCATCTGTTTTAAAAGCATCAACCGGTTTTTGTGATCCTGTAATAACTATATTTTTTCGGCTGTTTTGAATCATATAAGAAAGA
>CBEULQ010000447.1:0-3293 GCA_965543975.1 uncultured Desulfocucumis sp.
CCTGCAAGTTTTTTTATTCGTTGGGGACATACCTCACCCAAAAGCCGGACTCTCATAGAGGTGTGTCCCCTGACCTTAAAGAAGGTGATTTATGTTTTGGGTGGCCTGAGCAGTTTTTTTAAGCCGACATCCGTTGCCATAGTGGGCGCTTCGAACAAAACCGGAAAAATCGGCAATGCCATAGTAAGAAATATAATTGACAGTGGTTTTAAAGGCAAAATCTATCCCGTCAACCCCAAGGAAACTGTTATTGAAGGCCTGAAATGCTATCCATCAGTTGAAGGTATCGGGGAAGATGTGGATATAACGGTAATATCCGTTCCTGCCGCCTTGACCCCCGGCGTGGTCGAGGAATGCGGCCGCACCGGGGTTAAAAACCTGGTGGTAATCAGCGCCGGTTTTAAAGAAATAGGACCCGCAGGGTTAAACCTGGAAAAAGAACTGATCCGCATTTGCAATAATCACGGCATAAGAATGCTTGGCCCTAACTGCGTGGGAATGATGGACACACACATTCCGTTAAACGCCTCATTTGCAGCCAATTTCCCTAAAAAGGGAGACATAGCCTTTATATCCCAGAGCGGCGCCATGCTGGTGGCCATACTTGACTGGAGCAGGGCTAACGGCCTTGGCTTTTCCAAGGTGATCAGCCTGGGCAACAAAGCAGACCTCACCGAGTCTGATTTTATAGAAGAGGCTGCCAACGACCCTTATACAAAAGTTATACTTTGCTATATTGAGGATGTGGCCAATGGCGGTCACTTCCTGCGGGTGGCCCGGGAGGCCAGCGCTAAAAAACCCGTAATCATATTAAAGAGCGGTGTCAGTCAGGCCGGTGCCCAGGCCGCCTCCTCCCACACCGGGGCACTGGCCGGCAGTGACCTGGCCTATAGCACAGCCTTTGCCCAAACCGGGGTGATCCGGGCCGGTACCATGGCGGAACTCTTTGACCTGGCGGTGGCATTCTCCCGCCAGCCCATACCCGCCGGAAACCGTGTGGCTGTCATCACCAATGCCGGTGGCCCGGGCATTGTAACCACCGACCGCATCGAACACCACAAACTTAACATGGCCCGCTTTAACAAGACCACAATTGAGGATCTACGGGCTTCACTGCCGGCGGAATCGAATGTATACAATCCGGTGGACGTGCTGGGAGATGCCGGGTCTGACCGTTACCGGACAGCCCTGGAAAAGGTAATAGCGGATGATAACGTGGACAGCGCTGTGGTGCTGGTTTGCCCCACGGCGGTAACGGATGCGGAAAACACAGCCAGGGTTATTATTGAAGCTCACCGGACACATCCCCAAAAACCCATGTTTGCCGCCTATATGGGTGGTGAAATGCTGGCCGGAGGAGCAAAGTTGCTTACCGAAGCCAGAATTCCCTGTTTCACCTTCCCGGAAACCGCTATCTCGGCCATTAGCGGGATGTCTAATTACGCGGAAAGAAAAAATCCTGAAGCCCCGGTCTCCGCACCGGACTTTCAGGGAATTGACCGCCGGGCGGTGGAGGAAATTTTTGATATGGTTAAACGGGACGGCCGTCTGGTGTTGCTGGGAAGCGAAGCTGCCAGGGTAATGGAGGCCTACGGAATCCCCGCAGCACCCACCCTGCTGGCCACCAGCCCGGAGGAAGCGGTTATGCTGGCGGAAAAAACGGGATATCCCCTGGTAATGAAGGTAGCCTCCCCCAGAATATTGCACAAGACGGATGTGGGCGGAGTTAAAATAGGAATTAATAACGCAGATGAGGTTAAAAACTTCTTCCTGGAAATAACAGAAAACGTTCACAGGTATCTGCCCAGGGTGGTCATACATGGAATTGAGCTTCAGAAGATGATGCCCAAGGGCACCGAGCTTATTATCGGCATGAGCAGGGATGTTCAATTCGGACCGTTAATGGCCTTCGGGCTTGGGGGCATTTATGTGAATTTGTTAAAGGATGTTTCATTCCGGCTGGCCGAGGGTCTTACCGGGGCCGAAATAGAGGCGATGATAGCTGAAACCAAGGCCAGTACACTATTAAGAGGTTACCGGGGAGAGGAACCCGCCGATATTAAAGCTGTTACCGATATTATTGCCAGGGCAGCCAAACTGGTTACCGATTTTCCGGAAATTACTGAAATGGACATAAATCCTGTGTTTGCCTACCCCCGGGGAGCTTCCGCCCTGGATGTAAAAATTACTGTATCGTGAGGTGATCAAGATGAAAAACCTTTATGTAATGGGAACGGCCGGCAGCGGTAAAACTGCAGTGTCTCTGGGCCTGGCCCTTAAATTCAGGGAACTGGGACACCGGGTATCTTATTTTAAACCCGTGGGCAGCCCGGGGGGTAATGTTAACCGGCAGGACGAAGATGCGGAACTTATGCAAAAGGCTCTGGAGTTGAACCAACCCCTGGACACAATTGTACCTTTCACCGCGGGGCCTTCCTATTTGTCGGGCTACCGGCACTGCATCTCCCTGGATAAAATACAAAACGCCTATAAAAAAATGGCTGAAGGTTCGGATATTGTTATTATAGGAGGGGCGGGTTTTCCTCATATAATGGGCTGTATGGGACTCGACGCGGTGTCCCTGGCCAGAGAGATAAAGGCCTCGGTGCTTTTCTTAATAAAAATAGAAAACGACTTCAGCCTTGACAATGCCATATTTATCAACAATTATCTGTCCTCCCAGGGAATACCCATTATCGGCAATATATTTAATAATGTTCCGCGTCCGCTGCTGGCCAAAACAGAAGGAATATACACATCAATATTAAAGGAAAGAGGTTACCGCACCCTTGGCATAATACCCCGCAGACCGGAAATAACATCTCCTACCGTGGCGGAATATTCAGAAGTTCTTGGAGGTGAGATTCTTACCGGGGAAGACAGGATGAATCAACCGGTAGAAGACCTGATTGTAGGCGCCATGACCTTGGAAAGCGCCCTGGGCTACCTGCGCAGGGCTCCCAACAAGGCCGTAATAACCGGCGGCGACAGGTCGGACATTGCACTGTCCGCGCTGGAAACCAGCACTTCGGTACTGATTCTCACCGGCGGGCTGTATCCCGACGTAAAAGTGGTAGCCAGGGCGGAGGAAAGGGGTGTGCCGGTAATACTGGTACATTACGACACTTATACCACCCTGGAAAAATGCTCCGAGGTTTCCCGGAGAATCCGCCCCACAGACCGCCGCACCATAGATATGGCAAAAGAAAACGTGGAAAATAACTGCGACTGGAAAACCATTTTGCAGATGTTGGAGTGAAGCAAAAAAGGAGTAAGCCCAATCGCTTACTCCT
>CBEULQ010000448.1:0-3291 GCA_965543975.1 uncultured Desulfocucumis sp.
TAATCCAAAAACGGGTCATACGCACGTCAGTGATAGGCAGTTCTTTGACCCCTTCAGAAACCAGTTTTTTAAATAGCGGCACAACAGAACCCCGGGAGCCTACAACATTACCGTAACGCACCACAGCAAAGCGGGTGTTCTGATTGCCGACTATGTTGTTGGCGGCGGTAAACAATTTGTCGGAGCATAATTTAGTCGCGCCGTACAGGTTTATGGGGTTAGCGGCTTTGTCGGTAGAGAGAGCAATTATTTTTTCTACCTTGTTGGCAATGGCAGCCTTGATTACGTTTTCGGCGCCATAGATGTTGGTCTTGATACATTCCATAGGGTTATATTCAGCTGCCGGTACTTGTTTTAAGGCCGCAGCGTGGACAACATAGTCAACTCCCCGCATGGCCTGGATTAACCGCTCACCGTCCCGCACGTCGCCGATAAAAAAACGCATGGATTGGTGAGAAAATTCTTGTTGCATTTCATATTGTTTAAGTTCGTCTCGGGAGTAAACAACAACCCTTTGAGGATTATACCGCGCCAGAACAGTGCGTACAAACTGCCGGCCAAAAGAACCTGTACCGCCTGTTATCAGTATGGATTTATTATTAAACATAGCTACACCACTTTCTATTAAGGTTATTTCACTATTTCGGTTTCCATACCGCCCACGATCTCCTTGTTTAATGCCATAAACGAAGGAATGATTTCATAAAGAAGGACATCATTGAGACAAACCCGGTCCTGACTTTCCATGGCCTCTTGCAGCATTACAATTTGCTTTAATAAATTCTGCCTCACCGAAATAAGCCGTTCCGCGTTACAATACCAATCCTGATGTTTACTCACAACATTCAAAGTATCGATAACAAACTGCAAACCCTCCAAAAGCTGAGAAAAATTACTCCAAGTATTCTGATCCGCTTCCCGATAAAATTCATCGACCATTGACTCTATTTCCGGAACAGCACGTACTATATAATCTTGCATTGAAGTGATGGCATCATCTACTAACTCTTTTAAAGTTTTTATTTTAAAAACAATTGTTTTAATATCTTCCAGGTTATCAACTATATATTGGCCGTAATCCTGATACACTTTTACGCCGTTGATTTCCAAACAGCTTAAATGGTGATCCGACTCGGCCAGTATTTGATTTATTTGCTCAAATACTCTTTCTACCGCCGCAACCTGATTATCGCATTCAAAGACCTTATCCAATATTTTTATCTGCATACAATTTCTCCTATTTAAACATAATAGCAGTATCTTAATTTTGCGCTTTTTCGCAATCCGGAACTTCAACAAGGGAATTGGTTCTGATCACCACAATTAATATTTTATCTTGCTTTCTTCTGCTGAATATACTGGTTAATGGATTGCATTTGTGGATTCTGCTGCAAATAACGGGTAATATCATATAAGTCAAACGCAGGTTTTACAGGATACAGCGCCTCATATATATTTCGTATTAAAGTGTAGTCTTCCTCGGTATCAAGAGTTAAACGGTATTCGGGATGGCGCAAATAATGCGGGGCTTCAACATTAGACAGATGATATTTTTCAGGATGTTCATAAAAATATAATGAAACATGTTCGCGCACAGCCGGATCATTGATGGTCTGTTCAACATGCCGCAAATCCCTGGTCCGGAATACTTCCACACTAAAACCCAATGGATAGGTTCTGATTATTTGGTTCGCCGCATAATCAATGTACGGATGCTCTAACATATGTTCGATAACCCGGTCAATGGTTTCACAATCGATTAGCGGACAGTCACTGGTAATCTGAACAATAAAATCGGTATCATTCGCTTCGGCTGCCTCCACAGTCCTTAGCAAAACATCTTCTTCACTGCCCCGGTAATACTTAACCCCCTGAGACTTGGCCGTTTCCACCACTATATCGTCAGTGTCATTGGTAGTAGTGGCAATCACAATTTCACTTAAAAATTTCGATCTTTTTAGTCTTTCTATTAACCGCACCAAAGCAGGTTCTCCCGCTATATCCATTAACACCTTCCCCGGTAAACGGGATGATGTCATGCGTGTAGCGACAATCGCATTAAATTTCATCTAACAATGCCTCCCTGATAAATCCGGCTACTCGTTCCGTTGAACGCCCATCAAACCAAATCAGGTTCTCCGTCAGGTTTATATTTTTGTTAGCTTGTCCGACCATGCCTGTATTCAAAATAAATTTTAAATCCTGATAGGAACCAACCAGCCTTGTTAAACCAAGTTTATTCGTAATACACATATCTGCCTGTCGCATATCAGGCTGATAACTTATAGCCGGAATCCCCATAAGTACAACATAGAGCAGTCCCATTGTGTTCATGCCGATAATCAGGTCATACTCCGGTATAATATCGGTTAAATTGCCATGCACGGCAATATCTTGGTACTGCTGTTGAAAATTTTTATCATCTTTAGGATGAAATTTAACATATAAGGAATAGTTGCCGTTTTCCTGCAGCGCCCGGATACAATCGTTCAATGCCTGCCGTTCAGTATATCCTAACTCTCCGCCATACAAAACAGATAACGGTTGGGAAAGAAATAATACCTTCTTTGTTGTTTTGTCTGAGCAGCATTGATTTCTTTGGCAGGCAGTATATTTATCTAACCCGGGGTGTCCTAATATTTTAATAATCCCAGATGGCACGCCAGTTTGCACTGCCTCTTTCGCCGCCAGTTCATCCATCACGATATAGTAGTCCGGATAAACGAATCTGCCTGATTCATCTAGAAATCTTGTCTGATAATTTGACCAATAATCTAAAATGGAAATTGTGGGTATTTGTGCTTCCTTGCAGGCAGCTATCGCCTTTAATTCCAGGTTATTGCCCCAGCTTGTTCCGGTAACCAGTCCAGACAACTTTTTTTCGTGAAGCAGCGAATGGATTGTCTGCAGTATTTCTGATCCGGAAGCGCGATACAAGGGATTCAGGTCCGCCGCAGGCCCCAAACAGTAAAAATTCAGTGATACTGGATTTTGTTGCAATCTTTGTACAACAGGAAAAACAACATCGTACCCGCCGGGGTCATGAGCAACAAATATTATTTCTTTCATATTCATGAAGTTCTTCTCTCGCCTGCCAAACTTTATCAACCGCTGTCAGAAAATCATTGATATCCTTCTCGCAATAAGGCACACGGCACACATCTGCAATTACGAGTTTTTCTTCATACATGTCTTCTACTACCGGGCAAATGCCTTTTTGGTAATGCTGAACAGGTTTTTCAATAAATGCAAAGGGATATTGCGTTTGATTGTATACTTTTTTATGCTGAT
>CBEULQ010000449.1:0-3289 GCA_965543975.1 uncultured Desulfocucumis sp.
GCTCGCCGGTAACTCCTCTTAAAAACAAACTGAAAACCGCCTTAGGTGTCATGGGAGGTAAAAAGATAGAAGGAGTGGTTTCCCCCTGCCGTAATGAAATGAGTTGCGCAGTTTGCGGTGAAATAATAACCCCGGGCAGCGATACATTCTTCTCTTACCCGTCAGGTAAACTCACGGCGTGTCACACCGGCTGCGTTATGAAAAAAACAATTTAAGTTCACCTTGTATAGATTAACCGGGGCATAAAATCCAAATAGTCGGCGCTGACCAGAAAGAAACGGATACCCCACTGGACATCCGGAAGCCTGTAACGGCAGGCCCTGGCGTGAAGATGGCCGTAAACTACCTTTTTCACGCCGTATTTTTGAAACAGCTCAATAAATCCGCTATAGTCGTGTTTCTCATTGGTGGGCATATAATGCATCATAGCAATTATCTCCACTGCCCCCACCGCGCTTTTCAGGGAATTTTCCATCCGGATCAATTCCCTGTTATATATTTTGAGATCGTCATCGTTAAAATACACACCGTTGGGACATAACCAACCCCTGGAACCGCATATGGCCAAATCCCCTACCTGTACGCTGTCGTTCTGGACCAGCCGTACATTCCCCGGCGACGCTGCCCTGGTTTTTGATATAGATTGCCACCAGTAGTCATGGTTTCCCTGAACCGCAATTATATTCCCGGGCAACATGCCGAGAAAATCCATATCGCAATGTACCTGATCCAGCCGCATGGCCCAGGATATGTCCCCCGGCACCAGAACCAGGTCGTTTTCCGTAACGGTGGAACGCCAGTTGTCATAAATTTTCCGGGCGTGATTCAGCCACTTTTGATCAATGTCAGACATGGGTTTATACTGAACGGCATTCCATTGGTCCGGATCCGGTCTGGTGGCAAAGGACAGGTGCAGGTCACTTATGGAGTAAATATTCATTGTATCCTCCGGCTAAAACCTCATTAACAGCACTTAAGTTAATCATATCATAATGTAATGTTGCAGTCGGCATTTTCCGCTTGTTTATCAACAAATATATTCCGGTTTTACCAGTCTCACGGGAGCGGGGGTGAATCAATTGAATGAATACAAACTGGTTATCGTGGTGGAAACCAAGGAACATGCCTATATCAGAATGTTCGTAAACAATGCGTTGGTAAACCCCGAGGGCCTGATAAAATTAAAACACGAAGATCTGGACCAACTTTTCAAAGATCTTTTCAAAGGCTCCAAGGGACGCTGCATAAAATGCCGGTGTCAACACCCGTAATGAGCACCGGCAAATAAAAAAGGGAGGTATATTCCCTCCCCCCTTTGTTTTTGGTTTTATTACCCGTGAATCAATGCAGGCAGGCAGCGGGTGCACACCCAGAGGCTTTCCCCTGCATTGCGGCATGGAATTACCGGCTGTTCGTCCTCATTGCGGCCACAGCGAAAACATTTCTGGGGAATGTAATTTTGGGGCTGCCCTTCAATATGCCTGTGAACAGCCTCCTCGGAAAACTCCTCAGCCTCCCTTTCTTCTACGGTCAGCGCCCCTTCAGGGCAAACTCCCAGGCAGAAACCCGCGCCGTCGCAGAGCTCCTCTTTTATTACCCTGGCCTTGCCGTCCCTTATCTCGATGGCACCTTCGGCGCAGGGAGATACACAAAGGCCGCAACCCGTGCATTTATCCTCATCGATTTTAACTATTGGTCTTCTTTTTATTGCCATGTATTTCCCCTCCGTTTATTTTATTTTTAATAATTATAACCTCAGGGTTATCAGTTATCTGTGACGAAAAACTTTTTTTCTCTGTGATTTGCAACACACCGTGATTATTATCCCTTCGCTTCAGAAATATTATTGTCAGTATTTTTGAAGGAGAAATAAAATGTTTATAGAAGTTTAACTTGTAATTTTTTATAAAATTCCGATTAAATGGTTGGGAGGTCTTTTGGGTGTATAATATTCCCATTAATAAAGCACAGAATCTCAAAGAAAAGCCGGCTGACAACGAGCTGACCTTCGGCACCAGGTTTACAGACCATATGTTTGTAGTTGATTATAACGTCTCCGACGGTTGGCATAATCCCCGCATCGAGCTCTACGGCCCCTTGAGCCTGGAGCCGTCCACCATGGTACTGCATTACGGCCAGGCTATTTTTGAAGGTATGAAAGCTTACCGGAGGCAGAACGGCAAAATAGGCATTTTCAGGCCCCGTTCATACCTGGCCCGGTTGAACCGTTCAGCCCAGCGCCTTTGCATACCGGAAATCGACGAGGCTCTGGTGCACCAGGGGCTTTTCGACCTTTTGAAGCTGGAACAGGACTGGGTTCCCGGCTCCAAGGAAACATCCCTTTATATAAGACCCTTTATCATAGCCACCGACCCTTACCTGGGAGTCAGACCGTCCCACACCTACAAATTTATGATAATCCTGTCACCGGTGGGAGCCTATTACCCCGAAGGTTTCAAACCGGTAAAAATAATGGTTACCGATAAATATGTCCGGGCTATACGGGGCGGCATAGGCCACGTTAAAACACCGGGCAACTACGCCGCCAGCATTCTGGCAGCCGAGGATGCTAAAAAACAGGGCTACACCCAGGTCCTGTGGCTTGACGGTGTGGAGCTGAAATACATCGAAGAAGTGGGCACCATGAACATATTCTTTGTAATTGACAATCAGGTTATTACACCTCCCCTGGAGGGCAGCATTCTGGGCGGTATCACCAGGGATTCCGTTCTCCAGGTATCCCGGAAATGGGGCCTGAACACTGTTGAGCGCCGACTATCCATCGACGAGGTGGTAGCAGCCTCCCATAGCGGGAAACTTCAGGAAATATTCGGCTCCGGCACCGCCGCCGTGGTATCCCCTGTAAATGAGCTTAAATGGCGGGACGAGATAATAGTGCCCGGCAATGGTGGAGTGGGCGAGCTGTCGCAAAAGTTTTACGACTATATCACCGGTGTACAGTACGGCCTGGTCCAGGATGAATTCGGCTGGGTAGAGGAACTGTAAGATTAAGTGTAAGAAAAATAAAAGCCTGCCGCCAACATTGGCGGAAGGCTTTTATTTTTCACCTAATATTATGCATTAATCATACTTAATTAGTAAAACCTTCCCGAAGGAAGGTTATTTTTATTATTGACTTTTATTTTTTTGAAAACACTCAAGACATACCATGTTTTGTTTAATATCTGGTTGAAAAGGCACAATGCATTGTTTACCACATGAAGAACAACTTTTAACAACTGTTTTTGGTTTATATGATCTGTCTGTTGTATTTTTTTTCTTATTCGAA
>CBEULQ010000450.1:0-3288 GCA_965543975.1 uncultured Desulfocucumis sp.
GGCGGCTTCGATTACGCCAAGGACATTCTTGAAAAGGCTCTGGGGGAACAAAAGGCAAAAGAGATATTGGGCAAGGTATCCAGCACAATTCAGAGAGTTCCTTTTAACAACTTAAGGCGCACCGATGCAAAACATCTTTTTAATTTTATTAAAGATGAGCACCCTCAAACCATAGCTTTGATATTGTCATATTTGCATCCGGAGCAGGCCTCGATGATACTGGCCTCACTGCTTCCAGAGATACAGGCGGATGTGGCCAGGCGGGTGGCCATTATAGACAGGATAGCTCCGGACGTCATTAAGGAAGTAGAAAATATTCTGGAGAAAAAGCTTTCTCTGGTTGTAACCCAGCAGGATCAGCAAACCGGCGGGATAAAGGCGCTGGTGAATATTTTAAGCCGTGTGGACCGGGCTACGGAAAAGACCATACTGGAAGAATTGGAAATGAACGACCCGGAGCTGACAGACGAAATCCGCAAGCTGATGTTTGTGTTCGAGGATGTCATCAAGCTGCACGATACAGCCATCCAGAGAGTGCTGAGGGAAGTGGATCAAAAGGATCTGGCCAGGGCAATGCGGGGATCCAACGAGGAAGTGCGCAACAGATTATACAAAAACATGTCCAAACGGGCAGCGGATATGCTCAGGGAAGAAATACAGTTTATGGGACCGGTGCGGCTGCGTGATGTTGAAGAAGCACAGCAGCGTATTGTACAACTAATAAGACGCCTTGACGAAGCAGGAGAAATTATAATAGCACGGGGTGGCGAAGATGCTGTGCTCCTCTAAAATCATCAGGGGCCTGGCTGTTGAATGCGAAAAGGCGCATCCCCTGGAAATCAGGCATAAATTTCACAGGGAAGTGCCGGAGACAAATTTTTCCCGGGAAGAATTGGCCGGTGAAATGCTGAATGAGGCGCAGAACAAGCTAGTCGTGGCAGAAGCTGAGGCCAGGGCAATTGTTGATACTGCTACCGCAGAGGCTGCGGATATCATACGCAGCGCCATGGAGGACGCCCGGCGGGAAGCCGTGGAAATTAAGAGAGAAGCCCGTGAGTCGGGTTTTCAGGAAGGCAGGAAGGAAGCCCTGGCCAAAGCCACGGTGGAGGCAAACGCAATTAAAGAGCAAGCCCGCTCAGTACTCCGCCAGGCGGAAGAAATCCGCAGGCAGACTTTTGACTCCCTGGAAGATGAAATAATTATTTTGGCCAATGATATGGCAGGAAAAATTTTGTTTGCCGAATTGAGACAAAACCCGGAAATTATCATGGGAGTTGCCAGGGAAGCAGTTGAAATGCTTAAAAACAGAGATGAAGTAGTGCTTTATGTAAATCCATCTGAAACCGCTATTATCGAAAAAAGGGTTGATGAGCTTAAAACGCTACTTCCACCAAAGGCTGTCTTGCATATTATTTCGGATGCCGGGGTCAGTCCCGGAGGAGTTGTTGCCGAGACCAGGCACGGGCGGGTGGATGCCAACATAGGGACACGTTGGCAGGCGCTGATGCAAGCCTTAAAAGGTGAGGAGCAATGAGCGGCGCCCCATATGTAAACATGGAATTCTGGCGAAACAGGGTGAGGAGCGCAAGGCTTCTTAAGGCCACAGGTCAGGTGACCAGGGTCATCGGTCTTACGGTTGAGGTCAAAGGCATCTCTGCCGGGGTCGGCGAGGTATGCGACATATTGGTGCCGGGTGAACAAGTTTCCGTTAAGGCCGAGGTTGTTGGTTTTGCCGAGGACGTCACCCTGATGATGCCTCTGGGTGACTTGAAGGGTGTATTTCCCGGTTGTTACGTGGTACCCAGGGGTAAAGCTTTTTCTGTTAAAGTGGGATTTCAGCTTTTGGGCCGAATTCTTGACGGGCTCGGCCAACCTATGGATTGGGAGGAGCCCTTATGGGACACAGGGGAGGAATACAGTGTTTATAATGCTCCCCCCAATCCTCTTGCCAGAAAGCGTATAGAAGAAATCCTCCCCACCGGCGTAAGGGCCATTGATTCATTGCTTACCTGTGGCAGAGGGCAGCGTATAGGTATCTTCGCCGGCAGCGGAGTTGGTAAAAGCACATTGCTGGGGATGATCGCCCGTTACTGCCGGGCGGATGTCAATGTTATCGCGCTGATCGGGGAGCGTGGCCGTGAGGTAAGGGACTTTATCGAACGTGATCTGGGAGATGAAGGTCTTTCTCGCTCGGTGGTGGTGTCGGCCACTTCCGACCAGCCGGCGCTGGTAAGATTGAAAGGGGCCTTCGTAGCCGCTTCCATCGCGGAATATTTCCGTGATAAAGGTAAAAACGTAATGTTAATGATGGATTCGGTTACGCGGTTTGCCATGGCCCAGCGGGAAGTAGGACTGGCCATCGGTGAGCCTCCGGCTACCAAGGGATACACCCCGTCGGTATTTGCCCTATTGCCCAAACTCATGGAACGTTCGGGGATGGGAGTTGACGGTTCCATCACAGCGTTTTATACGGTGCTGGTGGATGCGGATGACATGAACGAGCCCATATCAGACGCGGTTAGGGGTATTCTTGACGGCCATATAGTGTTGAGCAGGGAATTAGCTTCCCGGAATCATTACCCGGCCATTGACGTTTTGGCCAGCGTAAGCCGTTTAATGCCGGAAATTACTGCAGCGGAACAGAGATCGTGGGCTGCCAGGGTGAGAGATTTACTGGCAACCTATAAACAATCTGAGGATTTGATAAATATCGGAGCCTATGTAAAGGGGTCCAATGCAAAGATTGATGATGCCATTAACAATTATGAAGATATAATCTCTTTTCTCAAACAGGATATGTATGAGTTGTCAGATTACGAAGGAATGCTTCAACGTCTTGAACAACTGGGAGGCCGCTGAAAAACTGCGCCTGGCTTTGTCAGGCTCGCCGTCCAGTGCTCACGTACACCAGTACGCTCCGCGCTGTCCAGCTTCGCCTTTCGCGCCATGCTTGTTTTTGACCGACCTCTGGATGACTCTAGAATCTTCGGTAGATGCTCATTAACTCTGTTTACTAAGCCCGATAATGTACTGTTGTAAAATTCTGCTAGGAGCTTAATACCGCTTTTTTAATGGAGGGAATTTATTGAAAAAATTTCTTTTCAGGCTGGAGCCGGTGTTGAAGCAGAGAGAGATGATAGAAGAACAGGCAGTATTGGAATTTGCAGAGGCACAAAGGGAATATTTGAAGGAATTAAATAGACTTAACGAGGTTAATGACAGCCTTGACAGGGTTATGGGGGAAGCAAGGAAAAAGGCGGATGCCATAGACGTAATTCACAAAACCCT
>CBEULQ010000451.1:0-3286 GCA_965543975.1 uncultured Desulfocucumis sp.
CAATTAATCACCCCCCTGGTTGATATTTATACAACTATCTAAATATCCTTGAGGCTATTTTATATTGTGTTCTTTTTATTGTAAAGATATTTCTAAAATTATCTAAATATCTACAAGCCTTTATATATAAATGAGTCTTGAATTCGGAAGTGGCACGGGGGCAAAGTCCGGGAATATATTAAATTATGCCATTGCACATAACCAACAGTTATTCTCTTTATTGATGCTCTGATGTGTTCATGCGCTTCCTCTATCAATAGTGTACATGACGTCCCCTTGCCCAATCAATGTGTCAAACGAAACGTCCCCTTGCCACCCCCTTGCATTCTAAAACAAATAGTGCAGCCCGTGAATCCGGCTGCACTATTTGTTTTGGTGAGGATCAGGTTACACCTATTTTATATTAAATTACCGCCTTGTCTGGACGGCAATGGCAAAGTCCGGACAAACCATCAGGCACCTGAGGCAGCCGACGCATTTATCAGGGGCGGATGCCGCCATGGGCTTGTATCCGGAAGAATTGAACGCCCCCCCGCTGCTGAAAACCCCCGGGCCGCATACCTCCTTGCAATAACCGCACTCCTTGCACACCGGGAAATTAACCTCCACCTGGTAGTCCCTCAGGTCGCAGGAGAGGCAGCGCCGCGCCTCGCAAAGCGCAGCTTCCCCGTCATATCCAGGCTCCACAATGTTGAATCCCCCCAGACGCTCATTTATTCCGGGAAGGGTCATTGCTGTACGGGGTGTGCCCATGGGAAGGGCCTGAGCCGGATAGTAGCCGTTTTCGACGGAAAGGGCTTCCTGCAAATCCCCGTTGCCACCCAGATACCTGTCTATGGAGGAGGCCGCCAGTTTCCCCTGGGCAATGGCCTGGATTATGGATGACGGGCCGGTTGCCGCGTCTCCCGCCGCAAATATTCCCTTTGGGGCTGCGGCAAGTGTTGAATCTATTTTTACCGTTCCGTCAGTATTGCCCTTAAGACCGAGGGCCGCCGCGTCGGCGGACTGCCCCACGGCTTCAATCAGTGTGTCAAAGGCCACACCAAATTCGCTTCCGTCAACGGGAACCGGTCTCGGCCTGCCGGTGTCATCCGGGGAGCCCAGGGTCATTTTAACGCAAATTACTTCCCCGCTCCGCACGCCTGTGGGAGCGCACAGATATTCGAATTTTACCCCCTCTTCCAGCGCCTCCCTGACCTCTTCCGGGTTTGCAGGCATTTCATCCTGTGTGCGCCGGTATAGCAATGTCACGTCCCCGGCCCCCAGACGCAGGGCTGCCCTGGCTGAGTCGATGGCCGTATTCCCGCCTCCCACCACCACTACCTTATTTCCAAGATAAGGGGGGTTGCCGCTGTTCACATTTTTAAGAAAAGCAATTCCGTCCATAATCCGGGCTGAAGCCTCGGCCAGTTTAACGGATTTCCTGGCCAGCCACGCCCCGGAGGCCGCCAGCACCGCGTCAAAACCCTCTTTTATGAGGCTCTCCGCTGAATTTACAGAAGCATTGGTCTTAATCACGACGCCCCGCTCCCTGATAACGGATATTTCCCTGTCAATAACCTCGTTGGGCAGCCTGTAGCCGGGGATACAATACCGCATCATCCCGCCGGGCTGGGGTAATGCTTCAAAAATCGTAACGTCATGGCCCTTCCCGGCCAGGTAATACGACGCCGTCAAACCACAGGGGCCGGCGCCGATAACAGCAACCTTTTTACCCGTGGGCGTCTCCGTCTTGACTTTTTCCTTCCATAGGTCTTTTCCCTTTTCCGCCGCGGCTCTTTTAAGCAAACGGATTGCCACCGGCACATCGTACTGCCGCCGGGCGCATTTGGACTCGCAGGGATGCACGCAGGCATAGCCGCAGACCGAGGGAAAGGGTATGCTTTCCCGGACCACCGCCAGGGCTTGATCAAAATTGCCTTCCTTTATGTATCTTATATAGCGCGGCACATCCACGCCAGCGGGACAGGCCTGCTGGCACGGCGCCATTTTCCGGTTTTTAGACGTCGTCTCCATCATCCGCTATGGCCACTCCTTCCCGCCGTTTATTTTGCAATCAAGTCCACGCCGCTGTGCAGCGCTTTTATATTCATCTCCGCAACCTTGCCGGCAAACCTTCTTTTAATCACCGCTTCCAGGCTTTCCACCTTAACCAGGCCGGTAACGACGCTCATGGCGCCCAGGGCAATCATGTTGGCAGTTCCGGTGTGGCCAAGGTTCCGGGCCATCTCGGTAAAGGGGAAGCCATACAGGTTATCGCCTTTGCGGGTTTCCAAAAGCGTGGTATCGTAAAAAACCGGTATATCCGAATAGCCCGAGGCGTACATTTCCATGGCCTCTTCGGTAAGGGCCAGCACCATATCGGGTTTTAAAACCTGCTGGTAAATTATTTCCTCTTTATCGATGATAACCTCTGCTTTGGAAAAGCCTCCCCTGCTGGCTATTCCGTATGATTGGGTCTGCACCACGTTTTTGCCTTCCAGCATTGCCGCCTCACCCAGCATCATGCCGCAAACGATAAGCCCCTGGCCCCCCGAGCCGGCCAGTATTATTTCATATCTGTCCTTCATGCCAGCTCCCCCTCTCAAACCACAAGGGCTCTTACACGTATTTTTTCATAACAGGCGCTGAAATCCGGCGCATCCCGGTCAACCAGTTTACCGATTACAAAATAGCCTTTTTGCTCCGGGTTCTCCAGCTGGTCGAATTTTTCCCGGGGTACCCCTTTATCCTTAAGCCATCTGAGCATTTCCACGGATACCTTCATTTTATTGTTGCGCCCGAAATGGGTCGGGCAGGGGCTGACAGCCTCCACCACGGAAAAACCTTTCTTGGCAATGGCTTCCTTAATGTGGTTTTGCAACTCATAGCCGTGATAAACGGTACTTCTGGCCACATAGTTGGCTCCAGCCACATCCGCCAGGGCGCAGATATCAAGTTCCCTCTCAGGGTTGCCGTAAGCCGTGGTGCTGGTATAGCAGTCCTTGGGGGTGGTGGCGGAGAATTGCCCGCCGGTCATTCCATAGTTGTAGTTATTGACCACAATGGCGGTCAGGTCTATGTTGCGCCTGGCGGCATGGACGAAATGGTTGCCCCCTATGGTAACGCTGTCCCCGTCACCCATCAGCACCACCACGTTAAGTTTGGGGTTTGCCGCCTTAATTCCGGTGGCAAAGGGAAGCGCCCGGCCATGGGTGGTATGCAGGGCGTTGGTGGTAACATAGTCGTCGGCCTTCCCCCAGCAACCTATTCCGGTGACCACCACTGTTTCATTTTTTTGGAAACC
>CBEULQ010000452.1:0-3281 GCA_965543975.1 uncultured Desulfocucumis sp.
GATCCTGCGCCTGTTCCCAGTCCCACACCCACACCCACACCGGACCCGGAGGGCAACTTAATTCAAAACGGAAACTTTAGCGAGGGTGCTGCAGGCTGGGTAAATACAAATAATACAGCGTTAATTAAGAATGATGCCAACGGTAACAAATACCTTACCAATACCTATAACTTTAGTTTTTACCAGGTCTTAACCCTTGAGCCCGGTGTTTATAAATTAAACGCCAATACCCGCAAGGGCACGGCAGAATTAGGTGCCCGCATAGTGCTGAGATTCTACCACAAAGACGGCACCGAAACTTTTAAAACCTTTACCCACAAAAACAGCGGCAGCGGCTGGGAAGACATGCCCGAAATGACAGTAGAAGTACCTTCTACGGCAAAAACCATAAGGCTTTATCTTTCTGCGGGTAAAGACGACACAGGCACTCAGGATTTTGACGACATAACCCTGGTGCCGGAGACAGGCGCTCCTGCACCGCAACCAACACCGGACACGGAAGCTCCGCAAACTGCAATAGCCACACCGGCAGCCGGCAGCACCTTAAAGGATGCAGTAACCCTAGAGGCCACCGCCAGTGATAATGTTGGCGTCACTCAGCTGACTCTGGCTTATGCCACTGATGCACAGGGCAGTTGGACTACCATTGGAGAAGCCTCCTTAAGCAGCGGTAACGAAACAGCAGGTACGTGGCAATCAGCATGGGATGTTTCCGGCTTGGCAAACGGCACTTACTACATGCAGGCCACGGCCAGGGACGCGGCAGGCAACATTGCCACCTCAGATCCCGTTGTTTTAAAAATAAATAATATCAAAAACCTCATCGAAAACGGAAACTTTAACGAGGGTGCAGCGGGCTGGGTAAATACAAATAATACAGCGTTAATAAAGAGTGAAGCCAACGGTAACAAATACCTTACCAATACCTATAACTTTACTTTTTACCAGGTATTAACCCTTGAGCCCGGTACTTATCAATTAAACGCCAAGACCCGCAAAGGCACCGCAAAATTAGGTGCCCGCATAGTGCTGAGATTCTACCACAAAGACGGCACCGAATCTTTTAAAACCTTCACCTACCAAAACAGCGGCAGCGGTTGGGAAACCATGCCCCAAATGACTGTAGAAGTACCTTCTACGGCAAAAACCATAAGGCTCTATCTTTCCGCGGGTAAAGACGACACAGGCACCCAGGATTTTGACGATATAACTTTATCTCCTGTTAATTAATCATTCGATTCACAGCATTAAAGCCCATGAAGGCGGTTATCTCAAAGAGGGAGACGTTTTATAGCGCTCCCTCTTTTATTGTCCAAGCGGAGGTAGCCTTGAATCCATAACTGAATATTATATTCTGAAAGCATAACGGCTGTAAGAATGTTTTTAATTGTATCGGCAGCAGTTTTGCGCCATTTGCCGGTAGTGTGTGTGATTGAATGAGATGGGAGGTTATCAGTTGGTTCCGTTGGAAAAAGTTTTGCAAAAGGAACAACCTGAAAATGTTTCTGAAAAGGATTATTGCTATGTACACGAATCGGCCTATATAGATGATGGTGCTGTAATTGGCAGAGGTACAAAGATCTGGCATTTTTGCCATGTCATGTCCGGGGCGGAAATAGGGGAGAACTGTTCGCTGGGGCAGAATGTCTTTGTGGCGCGTAATGTCAGGATCGGTAATAATGTTAAGATTCAGAACAATGTTTCCGTATACGAAGGGGTTATTCTTGAGGACGATGTCTTTTGCGGCCCCAGTATGGTATTCACCAACGTAAAAACGCCGCGTTCCGCTTACCCGCGAAATACAAGCGCGGACTATGCCGCTACTCTGGTCAAACGCGGTGCCAGTATTGGCGCCAATGCTACTATCGTATGCGGTGTAACCATTGGAGAATGGTCCTTTGTAGCCGCGGGCGCCCTGGTTAGCAGCAACGTGCCGCCTTATGCCCTGGTGGCGGGCGTTCCGGCAAGGGTGGTCGGCAGGGTCTGTGAATGTGGAGAACCATTGCGTTTGTTGGATAAAGACTTTGCCATCTGTGCCGTATGTGGCAGGAAGTATGAAAAGGGGGGAAAGGATTAAGATTTACGAGGAGGCTCTTTTCATTGTTTAAAGTATGCATACTTACCTCCGTCCACCAGACATTTGACACCCGCATATTTCATAAGGAAGCAAAGGTACTGGCCGGGGCCGGGTATGAGGTAGTACTTATTGTTCCGCATAATCAGGATGAAGTTGTAGATGGAATACAAATCCGCGCATTATTGAAACCCCGTGGAAGGCGGGAACGGATGATGCGTACAATCTGGCAATTGTACCAAGTGGCTATAGCGGAAAATGCAAAAATTTATCATTTTCATGATCCGGAACTAATTCCCGTAGGTTTTCTGCTGAAATTACGCGGCAAGCGAGTGATATACGATGCTCATGAAGATGTGCCGCGCCAGATACTTAGTAAATACTGGATATCCCGGGGTTTAAGAGGTTTTGTTGCAAAGGCTGCAGGGTTAATAGAGGCGTTAGCCGTCCGCTACTTGGACGGAGTTGTAGCTGCTACGCCTGTCATAGCCAAAAGATTTCCATTGGGTAAAAGAGTACTGGTACAAAATTTTCCTTTAGCCGGGGAATTGGTTAGCCCCAAGCGGATGCCATATGCCGGGCGTTCGCCTTTATTTGCTTATGTGGGTGCAGTTTCCGAAATACGGGGAATTAATGAAATGGTACAGGCTGTTGCGCTTATACCGGATAAACTAAATGCCCGATTGATTCTAGCTGGAAGATTTTACCCTTCTCAACTGGAAAGTGAAATACAAAGCACTCATGGTTGGTGTAGAGCAGAATTCCTAGGCTGGCTGTCCCGTGTACAGCTTGCCGACCTATTGGGCAGGGTGCGAGCAGGGTTGGTGGTTTTGCATCCCACACTAAATTATCTTGATTCTTATCCGGTTAAGCTTTTTGAATACATGTCGGCAGGGCTGCCGGTGGTGGTTTCCGACTTTCCCCTTTGGAGACGCATTATTGAGGACGCTGGATGCGGGATTTTAGTGGATCCGTTAAATCCCCGATTAATTGCCGAAGCAATGCGGTGGCTGTTGGAGCATCCTGTTGAGGCCGAGGCCATGGGCAGGCGGGGGCAGCAAGCGATTGGAGAAAGATATAAATGGGATACAGAGGCACTGAAATTGTTGAATTTTTATAAAGTACTGTGCAACCGGGAATAGAAAAAATGATGTCTGTAATATTTAAAGAAAGAGAGAAGGGAGCATTTATTTGCTCCCTTCCTGTT
>CBEULQ010000453.1:0-3268 GCA_965543975.1 uncultured Desulfocucumis sp.
TGAAAAAATTGAGAGGTGTATAACCTTTGAAACTGTCACCCGGAGAAAGATCCGTTCTGGCTTCCTTTCCTTCCAGCAACGCGGGTCAGAGGGCTGAAAGGGAGTTGAAAAAATCCGGCTTTAACACTGTCCAGTTGGACAGGATTTCCAGGTTCGGCGTCAACATCAATGAAAGTTACAACAACCCCATAAACCGGGCCAGGACCGTAACCGGCCCGACCCTGTACTCCAACAGTCAGGGCGTGACCAACCAGGATACCAGGATACTCATGGGAGCCGACCCGTCAGTGAGCGGTTACGGAGATACAAATTACGGCATTGCCGGGGGTCAGGCTTTTCTGCTTACGGTGGTGGCTGCTGAAGATAAAATTAAACAGGCGGAAGACATTATAAAAAAACATGGCGGCAGCTTTTAAATGCACGCGTAAATAGCGACCTCCCGGAGCAAGTTCCCGGGAGGTCTTCTTGATTATTAATTGACTTGCGGTTCGTACGTTCCGTTTATCCACCTGTACATATCGTCGTAAATGGCCCTTATTTGGGGAACGCCGCTGTTCCAGACCTTTAATAAAGTTTTCGCCCCGGCGTAATAGGCGTTGGTGACGGCGCCGTCCAATCCCAGCCGGCTGGCCCCGTCCAACTCTTTGTAGAACAGGTCGTAATAATAGCGGCTGTATGTTATTTTGTCGTCAAACTCCAGTTCAACCCCCATACCATAGCGACCGGCACGCTCCGCGGCATGATCCATCCGATCTTCGGGAATATTGTCCGCGGTGTAGAAATTGGGCTGGAGTATAACGTGGCTGAAACCGTAGGACCGCCAGTCTTCATAACCATGTGCCCCAAAGTAAGGTATCCACAAAAACCTCTGACCGTCGTTGCGTACCATCCTGGCGGCATTAACCACCAGTTCCTTCTCACCGGGAACTCTTTTGTCAATGTTTTCTTTGTACCAGTATATCCCGGCCAACTCTAAATTTTTGAAATCCGCCCCGCGCCATTTTTCTTTGAGGTTGCCGTAATACCACTGTAATGCTTGTATTCTATTGGCAAGCGCCTGTTCTCCGTCAACATCTTCCACGGAGAAAGAAAGGGGCCCCGCACCGTTACCCAGGGTACCGAACTGGTGCTGCTGCGGATCAGGGTATGGCAGTGTAAGTATAACCTTTTCCTTTATGGATGTGTGCAGGGCGTTGTTTACCGCCGCCACGGCCTGGTCCAGGGCGTAAAGTTGTTGTCCGGGGATAAAGAGGTTATCCAGATATGCGCCCCAATTGTCCTTGTTCCCTGTGGTCCCGGGAAAGGGCAAAAAAAGCATGGCATCAAACATCCTTCCCTTTACGGCGCCGCCGGCATCCAGGTAGCCCACCAGCGGCAGGAAATCTCCGGCGGTCCAGGTGCCCAGGCTGCCGTTGGCACCGGAGAATATCAGTAATATGTCTTTCATATCAGGGATCAGCATATAATCCGGATCAGCAACTCCAGCCCCCTCCCCATGGGAAAACACGGCGGGATTTTCCGGCGGCAGCCCTCCTTTTATCGACAAATGCCTGGCAAAAACGTATACATCCACTGGAAAGCTTATCTTAACATATCTTGCGTTAACAGGCGGGAAGGTTAACTGGAGCACACTGGACCGAACCGACCTGTCCATGGGTGTCACCCCGTGATTCACCCTGCCCAGGTGATACCATTTCTCACCATCCACCGATACGGAGCATTTGAGATATTCAGGCATTCTTATTCCGGCGTTGATATCCTGCTTAAATTCAAGGGATACTTTGCTGACGGAGGTCACCCGGCCCAGGTCAGCGGTTATGTCCCGGCCCTGCTGGCGTAAAAACCCGGTCCAAATATCGCTCCCGGATGGCAGGCCGTCCACCGGGCCGGAATACTGTTTGTTTTCCATCTGTTGAAAGGCCGAATCCGGGGCGAACTGTTCAACCTTGTAAGTGTATTCCAGTTCCCCTTCTTCCTTTATCTCTCCGACGGGAGATAATTTTTCGCCGGCAGGCTGAACTTCATTCTCCGTCAAGGTCAGTGCCGCATTATACCAGTTATAGCCGGCGTTAACCGTAACCAGGGCGTTTCCGGCGCGCCCCCGGGCTGTTAATGTTCCATTGGCATCAATGGCGGCCAAGTCCGGGGCATCCAACCCGTACACGGGGGTATATGATAAAATTTCCTCCGCCTGGGTAGGGGCCAGGGATAACAGTTGGTCTTTCCCGGCTGTTGCCTTCCGGGTGGTAACGTCTCTCAGGCTGGTCAAGGCCTGCCATTTCCTATGGTCATACAGGTGCTTCGCCAGAACTGCCGCCTGCTCCCGGGTAAGCTCTTTCAACGGGTAAAAGAATCCATTGCCGTCGTTCATCCAGCCTTTCAGGGCCACGAAGGTTACCGCTCCGGCTGCGTACGGGGAAACCAGCCCCATGTCGCTGATCTTTGCCTCACCCGCTGCACTCTCATCCACCGCCCGGTATGCTATTACCGCGGCGTCCTGTCTCCTTACCGGATCGCCGGGCTTAAAGCCGCCGGTGTCGTAGCCGGCAACTATGCTCAGCCTTGCCAGGGCTTCTACGTAGCCGTAAGCAGGGTCATCCGGGGGCATATCGTTGAATGAAGGCCTCTCCGGGTAAACCGGGGTTATACCCAGGGTTTTGGCCAGCAGTACGCAAAAGTGCTCCCTGGTTATATATTGTCCGGAGCCAAATTTACCGGGGGCAACCCCTTTGATAATACCCTGAGCGGTTAGCTCCCTTACCGCATCCCCGGCAAAAGAGTCCTTTAAGTCGGTGTAGGCGTTATTAGATTCACCCCGGGCCGGGGCGCAGAAAAACAGTACAACCGAAAGACAAAAAATGTAACAAATTATTTTTTTCATGTATCTTTCCCCGTTTTAACAATAATCCGGAACCGGTGTGATCCCAAGGTTATTAAGGCATAATCCTTCATATTTGTTAAAAATTCTACAGTATAGTTTATTAGTCCTTCCCAGCCCTTAATTTCAGCTCGCTCCGGCACAGCAATTCCGAAAAAAGAACCCCGCGAGGCGCAGGGCTCTAAAGAATATCTATCCTGGTAACCTCATCGTCGTCATCCAGGGTAAGTTTCACATCCATTCCCTCATCAATATAGCTCAGGCTCTTGGTATTGCCGTCCTTCTTCACCTTTACGCTGTCCGCCAGGTAATAGGTGGTCTCACTGCCGTTGCTCTTCTCTATTCTTATCTTTTTGGTGCCCGAGGTTTTGATGTAGGTGACCTCTCCCT
>CBEULQ010000454.1:0-3262 GCA_965543975.1 uncultured Desulfocucumis sp.
ACAATACCCATTAAAAAGGAAGGAGTCCTCAGAACTATGTTAAAGATAATAATCCTAATGCTAACGGAACAGCATGGTTTGATATTTATGGAGTATATGAAGGAGCTTTCCTTTTCCGCAATTGCCGGCCAAGGAAAGCAACCGGTCGTATGACATAATACAATGCATATAACCTGTCGGGTAATGATATGAGCTTGATATCATTTATTGAGGGACGGAATATTTTTTTTAATAGATAATTAAATCTGTTCTTCCATCCTCTACGCACATAAAAACCGTAAATTATTGGCCAATAGTTAGTGTGCTGAACATTAGATCTCCTGATTTCATTATCCGCAGTTGCCATGCACAGGTTTATTGCCATACAGGTCAGCCGCCTTGCCGACCGGTCATGAGCTATAACTGACACGAGATTGGGCGGCACAGGCGCCTCCAAAAGACTGTTGGCTAATATCAACGACTGATGTAAGATAGACTGCATACCGATGCTTTTTGCCATAAAGGCTGTCTTTTCCCAGTCAACGCCTCCTTGTTGTGTAAACTTAGCGATATCAACCAGCCAACGTAAACGAAACCATCCATGGCCAGCCCCATGCAACATCAAGTACAATAGCCACTCCTCATCAGAAAGCACTGGTAGTGAGCTTCCCGCCAACTCAATTTTTTTAATGTTACTTACGGTTGGTAGTGGAAGGTCATGTATACTGTTGCCAAATTTCCAATGAATTTCCAAAAAAATATTTTTCTTATTATGATGGTAACTAAGATGGAAACTGTGTTGAAAATATTCATAATGTGATCTACGGTAACCTTCATTTTCCAATATCTGTTTTGCTTTTTCTAGTTCGTCAGGCGGAACCAGGACATCGATATCTTTGGACGGCCTAATGGCTATATCCCCATACAAGCGCCAGGCCAGCGGCGCCCCCTTTAATACGACAGCATGAATGCCGTGGCTATCAAAACATTTTACCATCCTTACCGTTTCTCCGGTCATGCTCAGTGCCTGCAGGGCATTCTCCTGGTATTTTTGTCGCAGAAAATCCATTACATGTTCAGGGACAGCCGGGTTGGTTAATTTGCTGAACGTTTTATAAACCAACGGATATACCCGGTGATGGACTGATAATTTTAATAATAAATCCCAGTCTACAGGCTGCTTCAGTAAATTTTGTGTTTTAGCTGTATCGTCACTGGCTGCCGCCAATATGAGCCAGAGTTCATGGTTTATTTTACCTGTTATATTATCCTGATCCATATATTGATACCCCTTCTGCAACTCCCTGACAATTTAATGGTACAGCAGAAACATCCCTTATGGTATTTTCAGGAAATCACGATCAATACCGTAGTATTCCTTGAACCACTCAGCGAACCTCATCAACCCATCCTCAATGCTGGTGCCGGGCTTGAATCCGATAGCCTGCTCCAACCCGGAAGTAGAAGCGTAAGTTCTGGGAACATCGCCCATCTGCATTGGCAAGTATTCCTTATCTGCCACTACACTTTTGCCGGTGGCTTTGCTTATTACCTTTTCCAAAGTCTCAATGAAATACATAAGCTGCTCCGGTTTGTTATTGCCGATATTATATACCTTGTGCCGTACCCCATTTTCATCATCAGGCGGATTACACAATAACTTCTCCACCCCTGTCACGATATCGTCAATGTATGTAAAATCCCGGTACATATCGCCATGGTTAAAAACTTTAATCGGCTCTCCGTTAATTATCTTCCTGCTAAAAGAGAAATAAGCCATATCAGGGCGACCCATAGGACCGTAAACAGTGAAAAACCTTAAACCGGTGGCAGATATCTTATAAAGATGGCTGTAAGTATAAGCCATCAACTCATTTGATTTTTTTGTGGCGGCGTAAAGCGAGACAGGGTTGTCCACGAAATCATCCTCTGAGAACGGGACTTTTTTGTTGGCGCCGTAGACGGAGCTTGATGAAGCATAGACAAGATGTTCGACACCTATATAATCACTGGTCTGATTATTTATTTGATCATACGAATGGCGGCAGGCTTCCAATATATTAAAGAACCCAATGATATTGCTCTGAATATAGGCATCGGGATTTTCAATACTGTAACGCACTCCCGCCTGTGCAGCCAGATTCACCACAATGCCGGGCTTGTACTCGCTGAATACGGCGTTAACCATATCCTTGTCCGAGATGTCGCCCTTGATGAAGATGAATTTACCAGTACTACTATCTGTTTTCTTAAGCTCCTCAAGCCTGGCGTATTTCAAATCCACATCATAATAGTTATTCATATTATCAATGCCAACCACCCGGCAGCCCTGCTCCAGTAATCGTTTGGCCAGAAAATACCCGATGAATCCTGCCGCTCCGGTGATTAGATAAGTCTTTGTTTTATCTATTTCTTTGCAATATGGTCTCATGTAAATAGCCTTCTCCTCAGTATATATTCTTTAAGCAATATACAGGCGGTGGCGTGTGATGTGTGGATTGCTTAACTTTCCAGCCTTATTCTCTCCCACAGCTGATCTCCCAATGGAATAATACTCCACTCCCGCATCCTTCATCTCTTCAATTCCATATATATTCCTTCCGTCATATACCAGGGACGTACGCATCAGCTTTTTATAGTCTTCCGGCTTAACCGCTTTAATCTCGTTCCATTCAGTGAAGATAAAGCAGACATTGGCACCATCCAACGCTTCCTCCGGTTTTTCTACATACTTAATCTCATACTCACTCTCCGGATACATCTTCCTAAAATTATCACTGCCCGCAGGGTCATAAGCATATACTTCCGCCCCCTGCTCTAACAGCAGCGAAACATTTTCAAGGGACGGCGCCTCCCGCAAATCATCTGTTCCGGGCTTGAAGGTCAGCCCCAACACCGCCACTTTCAGACCGTTTAAAGTAATCAGCCTGTTCGAAGCTTTCTTGAGTAATATTGTCCTTTGATCATTATTTACAGCAATGGCAGCCTTAACCGTCCGAAGTTCATAACCGTTCTGCTTTGCATGATAATCCATCGCCTTGGTGTCCTTGGGAAAGCAACTCCCGCCGTAGCCGATACCGGCATTTAAGAATTTACCGCCAATACGCTCATCGAATGACATTCCCCGGGCTACTTCCTGTATATCTGCGCCCACCAGTTCGCAGAGGTTGGCTATGTCGTTCATATAGGATATTTTCAATGCCAGGAAGTCATTGGCAGCAAATTTAATAGATCGGAAGAGCACACGTCGAACTCCAGTCACGGCTTACTATCTCGTATGCCG
>CBEULQ010000455.1:0-3253 GCA_965543975.1 uncultured Desulfocucumis sp.
TAATATCATCCAGGACCAGGGGAAATTTAATATTATGGGAGTGTTTTTCCGCATCCACGTTCTGACTTACCCGTCCAGGAAGCGTTGCTTCGTGGTTTTGGGATGGTACGGGGATGAGGGCAAGCACTATTTCGGCTTAAAATTCCACAATCCGGATCGCTCCAGGATACTGCTGGAAATGTCCTCCTATCCCTTTGAGCTTGCCTCCCGTCACCCCTACTCCAACGGTATTATCCAGGTGGACCTTCCCTTTGAGAAGGAAGGGATATACTGGTTCGAGGTGCTGCTGGACGGCGAATCCAGGGGGTTCTTTCCGGTGTTTGTGGAAACGGTTGGCACTACCGGAAGACTGGCCTAGAGTCATTCCTAGGAGGCCGCTGAAAAATCTCCATGCTTGTTTTTGAACGGCCTTTCTGCTGGCTCACGGATCTACATTATCGCGACAAACCCAGCCGTTTCAGGGTGCCCTCTTCGGGAATGCCGGTTGCCGGGTCCCATCCCCTGGCGATATAGTATTCCCGCAACGTTTCTTTTACGCTGGACTGGTCCAGGGTACTTCCCGCCAGGGGACCGTTGGCCAGCGGCTCTTTGTAAAACCGTCCGGGGTAGTCGGACTGTTCCGGCTTTTCACCGTGTCTCAGGTTGAACAGTTTTTGGAGGTTCCATATCCTTTCGCCCGCAGTGATGATTTCCGAGGGATTGAGGTCAATGCCGGTGAGGGAACTATAGAGCTGTGAAAACAGGGTGGAGCCCACCGTATGCAGCACCGGGGGGCGGATGCACATACCCAGTGCGTTGTATATAGAAATAAGATCCTCGCTGTATTTTGACATCCTGGGTATATCGACATCTCCTGCTTCTTGCCTGAATACGCTTTTCTTGTGTTTCCCGTCCATGTCCATGGAGTCGTACATGGTCTTTGGAAACCCAAACTTCTCAGTTTTGTACGGTTCAGGGTTGTCGTTATACTTAAGATTTTCCCACGGGTTGCGTGTTCGCAGGTGGTCACCCCCGCGGATATTGGTTATGTAGCCAAGTGTCCAGGTGGACCAGCGGCCTCTCGGGTCTGCCAGCATCACTTCCAGCCCTTTCACGTGTATGGCAAAGTCTTTGCTGCCCGGATAATTCCCGGAAGCCCTGGCGGTGCCGGTGGCCAAAATGTCCCCCAATCCCTGACGGAGGGCGATCATTTCCAGCAGCCTGAACGTTGCTTCCTCATTACCCCAGATAAGTTCGAATCCCAGATCATCTTTATCGATTAATCCCCTTTGATAAAGCTCCATGGCAAAGGCCACCGCAGCCGAGGCGGATACCATGTCCATACCCAGGCGCTGGCAATACTCGGTAAGTTTTGCCACTGCCGGTAGGTTGTCTATATCGCAGCCTGCGCCGAAGCCAATTACCGGTGTTACTTCCATATCCTTAATTTTAAGACCCTGATAGGGACCATCCTTTACTTCCACCCAGTGTGCGCAGGCAATCGGGCAGGCTGCGCAGGCCACTCCCCTTTTGCCGAAGCGGGGAACCTGTTTGCGGCTGCGGGTATCCATCCATGTCTTTAACGTGCCGGTCTGGTAGTTGCGTCCCGGGAGAATGCCGAACTCCTGGTAGGGTATGGTTATCAGCATAGTGCCGAATTTGCTGAAAGGCCCATAAAAGGGGGAATTGTAAATAGCTTTTGTAGTGTCTGTCACAGCCCTGCGGAATTCGCTCCTGCGGGCTACATTAACTGCTCCGGTTCCCCGTACGGCTATGGCCTTTATGTTTTTACTACCCATGACTGCGCCAAGACCGGTTCGGGCCCAGGCATCGTATGGTCCATTTTCTATGCTGGCGAATAGAACCCTGTTCTCTCCCGCCTGGCCTATGACGGCTACCTGAATCTGTTCATCACCGTGTTTTTTGCGAATTTTTTTTATAGCTTCCCAGGCGTCCCTGCCCCAAAGCTGGTCCGCCGGCAATATTTCCACCCTGTTGTCGCTTATTAAAATATAAACAGGAGAGTCGGCTGCTCCCCGCAGTACAACGCTGTCATACCCTGCGTATTTTAGCTCGTTTCCCCAGTAGTTGCCTGAGTTGGCCGTGCCGAACAGGCCGGTGGCCGGGGACAAGGCCGAAGCCTCGGTGCGGCAGGCGGTGGGAATATTTGTGCCCGCCAATACCCCTGCACTGAAAACAAGTATGTTCTCCGGCCCCAGCGGGTCAGTGCCCGGTTTCAACCGGTCATAGAGAATCCTGGCGTTAAAGCCCACACCGCTCAGGTAGTTGCTGGCCATTTCCCGGGTCAGGGGAACTTCATTAATTTTCCTTTCGGAAAGATCTATATCTAAAAGTTTTCCAGCGTAACCGTATTTATTACCTAACATTTTTCATCCTCCCGCCAAAAAAGGTAAGTGGGCACACCTGCCGGTGTTACCTGGGCGTCTTATTTTTAAACAATTACACGAAGAAATGCCGTTATTTTTCGAGGCCGCTGAAAAACTTCGTCTAGCTTTGTCGCCGAACCTGCCGTCATCCTCAACGTACTTCGAGTACGCCTGCGGTGCCGGCAGAACCGGCTTCGCGCTATACTCGTTTTTGAACGGCCTCCGTCAAGGGTAGTTTTTCAGTGCTCTGTTGAAAAGCCGGCTGTTCCTATATTTAACCGCACCTTTGTGGACAAAATAATGATAACTTTCTTTTTGGCGGGATTTTTATGAATAAAGAATACCAGAGGTTTATCACCATTGTTTTGCTGGCGGCATTTGCATCACTGTCGCTGCTTCATTTTATGGGAAAATACAACCTGTCTCTGGAAGGGCTGGACTTTAGAGTGGACACTTCCCTGTCTTTTAGGGGGCATACCGAGATAGACATACCGCCGCTGGGGCTGGTCAGGGCCTATACCCACCGGACACCGGTTAAAATCACAGTTCAATTGAACAATCTCGATTTGGAGCAAATACAGCAATTTTTGGAAAACAACCCTGACAGGAATAAACTGTCCCAGTTCCTTGAATTTAAATTAAAGCAGGAGGCCAGGCGATATTTTTTGGAGCTTATTTTTACTGCTGTAATCGCCGGTATTCTTCCGCTCATCCTATTGCGCTCAACCAAAACAACGGAATACATCACCGGCATTATTGTTTCGGTTGTGTTGGTGGGCGTGCTGCTGCTGGCAACGTATAAAGATTATGATATAAAGCAATTTTCCAACCCGGAATACGAAGGCGCACTTAAGGCCGCCCCCTGGGTGGTGGGTATTGCGCAAGAA
>CBEULQ010000456.1:0-3238 GCA_965543975.1 uncultured Desulfocucumis sp.
AACAAATGAGCCTTTCACAAATATTATTTGGTACTTTGATTAAAAGATATTCCCACCTTGACTGGTAAAACAGGGTCAATAGGGATTGTTCAAAGCTGTACATTTCAAATAAAATGCGCCACAGCATCTTTCAGGCATGTGTACACAGGACTTACTGAGAATATACGTCAACACTAATGAAATACTGTCCGCGGCGGGATAGTGCATAAAGGAGAGGGCCCCGGAAAATTACAATTTTTGAAGGGGCCGCCACCTCCGATCCCCTGCCGGTGGCAAGGTATACCGGCTCCCTTTAAAAATCAATCGAATATTTCGGGGCCAGTGAACTGGGCAAGTTTCGTTTCGTTACTAAATTCATCGAGGTGGAGAGCCTGCTGGACGCAAAACACAACGGTCATACACGGTTTCGCTTCAGCATCAACACACCCCATGTAATTAGAAAATATGAGCACTACACCCCTCCTGTGGCGGAGCGCATTGAAGCCGCCCGCAAGGTGGCGGAAGCGGGTTATCCCATGGGGTTTTTAATAGCTCCCATCATTATCTACCCCGATTGGCAGGACGACTGCACCGAGCTTGTCCATAACCTGAAAAAAGCCCTGGGTGATGCCGCTGAGAGCAATACACCTTTGAGCTCATCAGCCACGCTTCACCGCCAGGGCTAAAAAAAGGCTGCTGGAGGTCTTTCCATCCTCCAGTCTGCTCCGTGGAGGAAGAGGAAAGGAAATTTAAATATGGCCAGTTCGGTTACGGAAAATATGTTTATCCAAAGGAAAGGCTCCAGGAAATGGAGTCCCTGTTCAGCAGGGAACTGGAAAATAATTTTCCGGGCTCGCGGGTGGAGTATTTGGTGTAGGTATTTTTACGATATCCGCTAGACAAGAAAGCCAGGAAATTTAGACCCGTCTTTTGTTGGTAATCCTTAACAAATGGTACAGGTGTCGGGATTGTTCATTTTTGGTAAAATCCATAGTAGTCAGATAAAGCATTTTCATCAGTGCTTCGTCATTGGGGAAAATGCTTTTTGATTTGGTAGATGTCAGGGGCGATTTTTCGATGCAAAACCAGCTTGGCACAGTTTTGATGTACCAAGATTTTTTGCGAACCTGTAAGTACTATTTTGCTAAGGTGGATAAATAATGGCTGATTAGGATCGACGAGATATTAATTTTAATGCATTATCACGAAAGATTGCATGACGAGTCTCCGCTGACAACAGGTTGGTGTTTTCCAGAGCATCTGCCAGCATCGAGCACCCAATCACGGGGGTGTATGGGTAATCACTTCCATAAACCAAATGGCTGATATCAACTGTTTGCAAAAGAACACCAAGCTGCCGCGGAACACAAAATCCCGCCACATCATAATACAAACGGTTTAACAGATCAAATACACCCGGTATAGGTTCATCTGTTTGAGGCGGCATGTATTGCAAAAAAGCACTCAGGCGGTCAACAAGCAGGGGCAGGAAAGCACCGGCATGCGGGACGACCCATTTGATGTTGGGAAAACGTTTCAATGTCCCGTTTACCATCAGGTTGGATATTGTGCGGGTTGTATCGAAAAAGAACTCCATTATGGGAATGGGAATACTGTCGGCAACATTGTCGGGAATGCTGCCCGGCCGGTTGGGATGAATTGCGGCAACAGCGCCGCATGTATTTAAAGCCTCCATAACGGGGTCCAGGACAGGATTGCCCAGGTAAACGCCTCGCACATTGGTCGGCAGGACAAAGCCATCAACTTGCAAAACGTGTGTCGCATATTCGATCTCCGCAAGACTTCCATTCAGGTCAGGCAGTGGCAACGAAGCAAACAAGCCAAAATTTTTCGGATACCTCCTTGCGAGCTCTGCACCCTCCTCGTTTGATTTCCGCGCCACTACTCCTGCGGCAGCATTGTCCCCGAAGTTGAAATGGGGAGATGAAATTGACAAGAACGAAATCTCTATTCCCAGCTGCGCCATATCCTCCAGATGACGTTCCGCATCCCACCCAGGCGTCGGAAATTTGTCCCGCAATGAGCCTCCGTGCAACAGCAGAGCCTCTTTGTAAGCTTGTGGCAGAAAATGCACATGAAGATCAATCTTGGCATTTAAATGACTCATTTTTGTCATTTTTAAAATCCATTCCTTTCGCTTTGCTATAAACAAGGTAAGAGATTCATAAGGATTTAATTTTGCCTTCCTGATCTGCATAGAGAGCAGGCAAGATAGATGCAAGATGACAAGTTCTAGAGCTCCTTTGAGGTCAAAGCCCTCAACAGGGTAGTGCTCGCGTCCGATATTCCGTTTATTAAGCGGTGTGCCGCTACTGTCAAGATGAGCCCCGGGTGTTGCGGCGGATATTCCGCTATGGGCCACAGGACACCAAATGGCATAGCGCAACAACTATATTGCCATTAAAAGACTTGTCTGTTATATGTTACCATCACCCTTTGGATATTCTTTCTGAGCAAATCACTTTTGATATTATTCAAAAGACTCGACATGATCAAAAAAGGCAAGGATAACCATTCAGCCAGGCAGGCCGGTAATGTGAGTGGATCAAAAAAGCCGGAAGGTATAAACCGTACTTCCGGCTTTGCCGGTTTCTTTTGTTAATTCTGCAGTTCCGGTATGTCCCTGTAATACTCCAGCGCCTCCGGGTTGGCCAGGGCGTCCTGGTTCTTCACCAGAAGGTTGTGAATGATGTTTCTCACCGCCAGTTCCACTTTTTTGCCGTTGATGGTGTAGGGTATGTCCTTTACCCGGACTATTTTTGCCGGTACGTGGCGGGGAGTGGTGTTCTCCCGGATGGCCTTCTTTATACTGCTGACCAGCCCGTCATCCAGCTCCACCCCCTCCGACAGTTTGACAAAGAGGATCACCCTGACGTCGTTGTCCCAGTCCTGGCCCACCACCAGGCTGTCCAGAATCTCCGGAAGGGTTTCCACCTGGCGATATATTTCCGCTGTGCCTATCCTCACCCCGCCCGGGTTTAGAGTAGCGTCGGAGCGTCCGTATATAATTACTCCCCCTCCGGAAGTTATCTCGATATAGTCCCCATGCCTCCAGACATTGGGGTATACGTCAAAATACGCTGCCCTGTACTTTTTATTGTCCGGGTCGTTCCAGAATCCAATGGGCATGGAGGGAAAGGGCGCGGTGCAGACCAGTTCGCCCTTTCTCTCCAGTACAGGACAGCCGGTTTCATCGAAGGCCTCCACCTTCATGCCCAGACCCCGGCACTGCAACTCC
>CBEULQ010000457.1:0-3235 GCA_965543975.1 uncultured Desulfocucumis sp.
ATGTACTGGACGGAGATAACGTTAGACATGGTTTAAATATAGATCTTGGTTTTAGTGCCGAAGATCGTCAAGAGAATATCCGCCGTATTGGCGAGATGGCAAAACTATTTGAAGATGCGGGATTGTTTGTAACATCTGCTTTTATATCTCCTTTCAGGGAGGATCGTCAAAGAGTTCGTGAAATGTTCGAAACAGGAGAGTTTATTGAAATCTATGTAAAATGCTCAATAGAAGAATGTGCAAAACGAGACCCTAAGGGGTTATACGAAAAGGCACGGAAAGGAATTATCAAAGACTTTACCGGAATAAGTTCACCATACGAAGCTCCTTTTGACCCTGAATTAGAGGTAGATACAGAGAAAGAATCGATAGAGGAATGTGTACAGAAAGTAATTAATTATTTAGAGAAGAAAGAATATATTAGATTCATAAAGCAAGCAGTCATGTAAATATTACATAGGGTGTTGTATGTGCGTAGCAAGTTTTTTTTCAGTAGCCTGATAGTTCTTGTTTGTCTGGCCGCTGTTATGCATTTTTCCTCCCAGCCTTTTGCTGAACAGGATCTGCGGCCCGAACTGGAGCGGCATGGAAGACTTATGCAGGTAATTCGAAAACTGCCGCCGGTACATTTATCCTACGACGGCCAGGTTGTGGATAGCCGTCAGGATCCGGCGGGCTTCATCCAGTTCTGGCTGCGCAAGGGGGCACATATAGTGCTATACGGTGTTCTGGGACTGGCTCTGTCCGGCGCCCTGGGTATGGCCAGACCCAAGGGTGTACGTCGGTGGCTGGTGGCCGGAATGCTGGTGGCGCTGGCGGCGTCCCTGGATGAATGGCACCAGCTTTCGGTGCCGGGGCGCACCGGCCGGGCGGCTGACGTGCTTTTGGATCTGGCCGGTTTTCTATTCCTTGCCTCTGGTGCCGGTTTGTTCAGGCTAGTGGTGGGAACAAAAAGGAAGGACGCCTGATCCCTGGCCCAATAGCCATGCTCGATGTTAATGGGTGTGAAGCGCCGCACTTGAATTTAATTTGCGAAATGATATAATATTGACAGAATAATGGCTAAAGAGGTGAATGGTATGAGTTGGCAAGAAAATATTATTACGAACATCAAGCCTTCAACAGCAATTCGTCATGATTATAATTCTTTTTCAAAGCTGTGCCACGAAACCCAGGCTCCAGTGGTTGTGACCAAGAACGGCGAAGCCGATCTGGTGGTGATGAGTCATGAAGCCTTTCAGAAGATGATGGCCCGACAGCGGTTGGGGCAGATGTTGTCGGAGGTTGACCGTGAAATAGCTGCAGGGACACCTATGCGGGATTTCGAGGAAACCTTTACAGCAATAAAAAAGAGGATAGAAAATGAGTAAGAAAATTGTATTATCGGAAATGGCCTATTACGATATAGACAGCATTTTCTCTTTCATCTCTCAAGATAGTAAACAGACAGCCGAAAAATTACGAGTACTTATCTATGAAGGTATAAGGAAGCTATCAGATTTTCCGGAGATGGGGCCGGTTATCCCTGAAGAAGACGCACCTGGTGTACAACGTGGATACAGGCGTATTGTAGTAACCCCGTACAGTATATTTTATAGAGTACTAGAGGATCGTATTGTAATTGCCAGGGTACTGCATGGAAGGCAAAATTGGATGCAATCTTTATTTCCTATCTATGACAAAGAATAACAGTTACCTAGCCGGTTTGTTCAGGCTAGTGGTGGGAACAAAATGAAAGGACGCGAGAGGAATTTTGCATGTTCTAGTTTGCGGTGGGGCCGGTTACATTGGCAGCCATGCGGTAAGGGAATTGCACCGGGCCGGTTTTGAGGCGCTGGTGCTGGATAATCTGGTTAAAGGCCACCGGGAAGCCATTGGAGATACTCCGCTGGCGGAGGTGGATATTAATGATAAAGCTGATCTGGAGCAGGTATTTCAAAAGCATAAAATCGATGCGGTGATGCACTTTGCTGCTTATAGTCTGGTGGGCGAGTCAGTGGCGGAACCAGCACTGTATTACCGTAATAATGTGGTAGGCACTTTAAATTTGCTGGAAACCATGCTGGCCTGTGGTGTAAAGAAAATTATATTTTCTTCCACCGCGGCGGTGTACGGGGAACCGGTGGCTGTACCCATTACCGAAGAACATCCTACCAATCCCACCAATCCTTACGGGGCCACCAAGCTGGCGGTGGAGGGGATACTTAAATGCTTTAGCCGGGCCTACGGGTTAAATTATGTTTCCTTACGCTACTTTAACGCCGCCGGGGCAGATACGGCTGGGGATATTGGGGAGGACCATGAACCGGAGACCCATTTGATTCCGCTGGTTTTGCATGCCGCCCTGGGGAGAAGGCCGGAGATTAAAATTTTCGGCACCGATTATCCTACCCCGGACGGTAGCTGCATCCGGGACTATATTCATGTCAAAGACCTGGCCCGGGCCCATGTGCTGGCTTTGGCAAGGTTAGTTAATGAAGGTGCCTCAGCCGTTTATAATCTGGGTAACGGTAACGGTTTTTCAGTGAGAGAAGTTATAGGGGTTACGCAAGAAGTGGTTGGTAAAACGATTAAGGCAGCCGAGGCAGAACGAAGATCCGGTGACCCGGCTGTTCTGGTAGCTTCTTCAGATAAAATAAAAAAGGAATTGGCTTGGCAGCCTAAATACACGGATCTAAAAACAATTATATCTACGGCGTGGGAATGGCATAGAAATAACCCCGATGGGTATAAGAGCAACAATTCTTAAATTTTTGACTGAGAAGGAAACTATCAGGCTTTACGCTACAACTCATATTCAACCCATAAGGATTTAACTAACCGGTTGCTGAAAAATAACAAAACTATCCTAATAAAGAATTACCATTGACACGGTAATCCAGAGTATTATGTCCGCCTGCAGCGGCCTGTCGGTGAGTATTATCTCCTCCGGGCTGCCCCCGGAGTTCTCGCTGTACACAAGGTATAGATACCTGAACAGTCCGAAAAGCACAAATGGGACTGTAGCCACGGAGGTCAGGCTCTGACCGGATTTGAACGTGTATAAGAAATAGGTTACTATGGTGGATGCGGTTACCACGGAGATCATCTGGTCGATTAACGGCAGCGTGTATGCCTCCAGGGAAGAACGGTGATTTTGAGCCCCGTTACCCAGTATTTTCATTTCGTTTCTTCTTTTTCCCAGAGATCGGAAGGCACACGTCTGAACTCCAGTCACGGCTTACTATCTCGTATG
>CBEULQ010000458.1:0-3222 GCA_965543975.1 uncultured Desulfocucumis sp.
TATAGATGTGGATACCTTAAGGACAACTTACGTAAAATTGACTCAGGCAATCGAAATGCTGTTTAAGACCTATTGGCCGAATATGAAAAGTGGAAATCTTCCAGGGAAATCACAACCTCAAGGTGGAACATTTCACAAACTACAAGAAAAAGAGAAGTATTCACACTTACTAGTCCAGGGATGGGAAACTCCTGTCAAGTATATTATTCGAAAAGCATTAAAAAGTGGTGATTAGTGTGAAAAACCTTGAAAGCGCCATCATCATAGCCAATAAGCATATTTCTAATCAAAATCCCCCTTTTATCATTGCAGAAATGTCCGGCAACCACAACCAGTCACTGGACCGGGCGCTGAGCATTGTCGAGGCGGCGGCCAAGGCGGGGGTGCATGCCCTGAAGCTGCAGACCTATAACGCTGATACCATGACTATCGACCTGGACGAGCGGGAGTTTTACATAAACGATGCAAAAAGTCTGTGGGCGGGGACGTCATTATATAAATTATATCAGGAAGCCTGCACCCCCTGGGAATGGCATAAACCAATTTGTGATCGTTGCCGTGAATTAGGGATAATACCGTTCAGTACGCCTTTTGATGCTACGGCAGTGGACTTTTTGGAGACATTAGACGTACCGTTTTATAAAATTGCTTCATTTGAGAACATTGACCTGTCTCTTATCCGCAAGATAGCCGGCACGGGTAAACCAATAATTATGTCCACCGGCATGGCGACATTGGCTGAGCTTGACGATGCCGTAAGCACAGCTCGCGAGGCCGGTTGCAAAGATTTAATACTCTTGAAATGTACCAGTACATATCCGGCCAGTCCTGAAAATTCCAACCTTTTAACCATACCACACATGCGGGAACTTTTCAGCTGCGAGATAGGACTGTCCGACCACACGCTGGGAATCGGTACGGCGGTGGCGGCAGTGGCGCTGGGAGCGACGGTTATTGAGAAGCATTTTACTTTGTCCCGTGCCGATGGTGGGGTAGACGCTGCATTTTCTTTGGAGCCTGATGAGATGAAGCTGCTGGTGGGAGAAACAAAAAAAGCCTGGCAGGCTTTGGGCAAAATAAGCTATGGTCCTATAAAAGAAGAAAAAAAGTCGCTGCAATTCCGTCGCTCGTTGTATGTGGTCAAAGACATGGCGGCAGGGGAAAAGTTTACGCCGGAGAACCTGCGGGCTATCCGCCCCGGGTTTGGCCTGGCGCCCAAGTATTACGATAGGCTGCTTGGCAAGAAAGTCAAGCTGGCTGTAAAACGTGGGACGCCGGTGGACTGGGATATGTTTTAAACTCAACTTTCAGAGTTGAGAAAAAACATAGTTTTGCAGTTTGAGGAGTCGAACCAGGATGATGTCAAAATTTATTCCTTACGGCAAACAATACATTGACGATGATGATATTCAGTCAGTGGTAGAGGCGCTTAAATCCGATTATCTCACCACCGGCCCAAAAATTGAGGAATTTGAAAAGGTGCTGGCGGAATACACGGGCGCGAAATATGCGGTGGCTATATCCAACGGCACTGCCGCGCTTCATGCCGCATGCTTTGCGGCGGGTGTGGGTGAAGGTGATGAGGTGATTACCTCTCCCATGACTTTCGCTGCGTCGGCAAACTGTACCCTTTATATGGGAGCAAAGCCCGTTTTTGCGGATATCGACCCCTTAACCTATAATATCGACCCAAATGATATAAGGAAAAAAATCACAAAAAAGACAAAGGCACTGATCCCTGTTCATTTTACGGGGCAGCCGTGCCATATGGATGAGATCATTAATATTGCCAAAGAGTATGGAATTGCTGTTATTGAAGACGGCGCACATGCCCTTGGGGCGGACTACAAGGGGAAAAAGGTTGGAAATATAGGAGATATGACCACTTTCAGCTTCCATCCCGTTAAGCACATTACAACAGGCGAGGGCGGCGCTATCCTTACAAATGATGGAAAGCTATACGAAAAGCTAGTCATGTTCAGAACCCATGGCATTACCCGTAACCCGGCGATAATGACTAAAAACCAGGGTGGATGGTATTACGAACAGCAATTTCTAGGGTATAACTTCAGAATGACCGACATACAGGCGGCGCTTGGCATAAGCCAGATGAAAAAGCTTGATTTTTTCCTCTCAAGGCGGAGGGAGATAGCCAATATATACAACAAAGCCTTTGCAGTTTGCGAAGGGGTAATTATCCCGTATCAGGCGGAATATGGCGTGTCGGCGTGGCACCTGTATGTGATAAAGCTGGATTCAAAAAAATTGAATGCCGGCAGAAAAGAGATTTTTGACGCGCTGCGCAGCAGAAAAATTGGTGTCAACGTACATTATATTCCGGTGTATTATCATCCGTATTATGTAGGACTGGGTTATAAGAAAGGCATATGTAAGAATGCGGAAGAGCTTTATGAGCGTATTATATCATTGCCTTTGTACCCAGGAATGTCTGATGATGATGTGCAATATGTTATCGTTAATTTAATTGACATTATATGTAAATACAATTTGGAAACCCGGTAATTTCTAAGGTTTCTTTTTTGTGTGATTTTACATAAATATTTTATTTATTCTTAAGTTGATCTATAAAAAACCGATAAATACATTAAGAATGTAACTATACGAAAGGCGGTAGGCGTTATGTCCAGTAATTTACGCATAGGCGGTCTGGCTTCGGGTATGGATATTGACCAATTGGTCAGCGATCTGATGAAGGCCCAGCGGATGCGATTGGACACAATAAAGCAGAAAAAGCAGGTAGTCGAATGGCAGCAGGAGGATTACCGTACGCTTAACAATACCCTGCGGACCTTGAGGGATAATGTTTTTAAAATGAAGCTCCAGGGTACTTATTTGACCAAAAAAGCCACTTCCTCGAATGAAGGGCTGGTTAAGGTAACCGCTTCAGGCTCAGCCGCAGCCGGTAACTATTCCGTCAAAGTCAACAGGCTGGCTGATAACGCCAAAAGCACCAGTTACGATACTGTTCTTTACGATAACAGTAACGCGTACCTCACCTTTGACCAAAGGCTAACAGATCCGGCAGCCGTTTTCGGTGCTGGTAACATAAGCTTTAAAATTAACGGGAAGCTGATAGAGCTTAATCCTGCCAGCACCACTGAGAATATTGATACCCTGGTAAGCAAAATCAACGGTTCCGGTGCCGGGGTCACGGCAACGTATGATAAAACATTGAACCGTATGTTTCTTGTGTCAAATACA
>CBEULQ010000459.1:0-3221 GCA_965543975.1 uncultured Desulfocucumis sp.
GTTATAAGCATGTAGGTATGGAGCGCAGCAGACAGCCGGCTCTGATAGTGTTCGTGGAAAAAAAGGAGGATGCGGAGGCTCTGCACAGGGATCACTTGATTCCAGCCGATGTGGAGGGAGCCATAACGGACGTTATTGAAATCGGTCCCGTTCGCCTGCTGGACATTCGCACGGAAAAAACCAGGCCCGCAAAACCTGGAATGAGCATCGGCCACTATAAAATAACTGCGGGTACCTTCGGTGGGGTGGTACGGGATTTAAAGACCGGCGCAAAACTGATCTTAAGCAACAACCACATACTTGCCAATGCCACCGACGGTAGGGACGGGCGGGCGCAAATCGGGGACGCCATTTACCAGCCGGGGGTTTATGACGGGGGAAATCAGTCGGACCGTATAGCAACTCTCTATAAATTTATTCCCTTACAACGGCAGGCCGGCGAGTCCCAATGCCCGGTGGCGGCCGGCGTGGCGGGCCTCGGCAACGCGCTTATCCGGCTGGTTCGGCCAAACTATCAGATGAAACTGGTCAAATTTTACAACACTCCTAACATTATTGACGCAGCCTTGGCCCGGCCCGATGATCCGGGGCTGATTGAAGACGATATTCTGGAAATAGGCCGGATTGACGGTGTAAAGACAGTTGGCATGGAAGATAAGGTTCAAAAAAGCGGCCGCAGCAGCGGTTTAAGTTCCGGGGAGGTTACCGCCCTTGGAGTAACGCTCCAGGTACAATTAAACGATAGCGAGTACGGTCTGTTTTCAGATCAGGTGGTCTGCGACATGAAATCCCAGGGTGGAGACAGCGGTTCCCTGGTGCTGGATAAGAGCCGGCGGGCTGTGGGACTGCTTTTTGCGGGTTCGGATAGTTTTACGGTTTTTAACAATATAAATAATGTATTGTCGGCCCTGGAGGTAAAAATATAGCCCTGGGCAGTTGTATTACCATTATCCCGTTTAGATGCCCGGCTTTTGGCCGCCACGGTTTTTCGGGGGAGGTAGCCATGGTTGATTGCGGGCCTGAATCCAGGGAGGTCGCCATGGCCTTGCTGGGAGAGGATATACCGGCTATCGGCCCCAGACTGCAAAACAGGGCCGAGGCCATACAAACGGTTCGCCGGTACATGAATACCATTGAAAGGATGGTCAATGGGTCGGGGGTGTTACCCTACAGGGTTTTATTCGTCCGACAGCCTGACGGCCGTTATACACTGGTGGTCAAGGGACCGGTAACGTCGCTGAAAATTGACAACATGGATGAACTTATGATCAAACGGTTTCAAAAAGCTTTTAAAAAAAGACTGTTTATATTAACCTGTTTCTTTGAGGACAATGACAAACTGGAATGCCTGGCCCTTACCGAGGGTTTGGGAGCGGTGCCAACTCCGCCCCGGTGCCACCAGGAGTCATGGGACGGTGCTCTGACACACTTTCAAAGTGAGTCTGAGAACCGTCCCATGACTCTTTCTCACTTAGTTATTTACCCTCCAGAATATCCCGCCTGCATTAGCATAATATCCCATGCCAGGGTTATTAAGAGTTATTTTGACTTACAACTTTTATTATGTGGGTGACCTTGAAGAAATTGTAGATTATTAAAGATTAATGTATTTGCCACTTGTATTTACCATTTGTTAATATTAGGCTTGTACATCCTTCCATTGGAAGCAGGCGTTGGATGCTCAGACACTGTTTGCATGCAATGGGAGTGATGTGCGGAAAAGTCGCTGAATCCCAAAGAAAATTTGGGTACGGAGGAACCAATTATTTGGGGTGAATCCATATTTCTATATGGTAGGTTTTGTCTTTTTACCGAACCCGTCAGCTAACTCCGGAAGCGTAAAAAGAAAGGAGTATTGCCGTGAGCAGAAAGAGAATTATTGTCACCTGTGTTATGACGGTGGTGTTGATGCTTTCCCTGGCCCTTGGAGCATCGGCTTCGCCGGCGGCTACCGGAACCGCCGCTGATTGTGCGGCTAAATTGGGATCCTATAATTTAGGGGCGGACAAGCAGTTATTGCAGATATGCCCGGACGATTTTAAGGGATTGTGCCGTCCTACTGACAGTATAGACAATAATAATGCCCAAAATGTTCCCTGTGTGGTTAATACTGATGCTGTAAAAAATCAAGTTAACGCACAAAAGCTGAGCATCTGTACTGTGGACATAAATGAAGCCCTTTGCCAAACCGGACAGGTGGCGTCTAACGCCCCCCTGAAAAGCATTTATCCCGTGCAGGGTGCGGAGACCGTTACCATGACGAGCCAGGAAAAGCAAATGTATGACCTGGTCAACCAGGAGAGGGCCAAAGCAGGGCTGCCCGCCCTGCAGGCGAATTCGTCGCTGTTAAAAATAGCCAGGCTTAAGGCCCAGGACATGGCGGATCTCGGATATTTCAGTCACACTTCCCCCACCTACGGCAGCCCTTTCGACATGCTTAAAAAATTCGGTGTTAGCTACAGCTACGCTGGAGAAAACATTGCCAAGGCCGGCTCCGTAAGCACCGCCCACAATGCCCTGATGAATTCTTCGGGGCACCGGGCAAACATACTGAACAGCAAGTATGACCGGGTGGGCATAGGAATTGTTTCCAAGGGCTATTACCTGTACTTTGTGCAGCTTTTTACCGGCGGGCAGCAGGAAAGCGGCGCCGCTGAACCTAATGACAACGGTAGCGGCGGCCAGACACCGGGAACCACTCCCGGCAGCGGGGATTCTACGGAAACCCAACCGGACAGTGAAGATTCATCCCAGTCTTCTAATGAGCAGTTGATGATTCAGTTGATTAACAAAGAAAGGGCAGCTGCGGGAGTACCCGCGCTGGCTGAGGACTCCCAACTGACCATGGTGGCAAGGCTAAAGGCGAAGGATATGGTGCAGAACAATTATTACGCCCATACTTCCCCTACCTATGGAAAAATCAGCAGCATGCTCAATCAGTTTGGCGTAAGCTACACATATGCCGGTGAGAGTCTGGCTCTGTCCACCTCTCCCACCAGTGCCCATGCGGCTTTGATGAGGTCATCCGGAAACAAGGCCAACATTCTGGCCACCAAATACAACAAGGTTGGAGTAGGTATAGCAGTCAAAGGGTCGTATATTTATGTGGTGGAGGTTTTCACCGGTGACGGAACAACCGGCGTGGGTACGACACCACATAAATATACGAGATCGGAAGGCACACGTCTGAACTCCAGTCACGGCTTACTATCTCGTATGCC
>CBEULQ010000460.1:0-3206 GCA_965543975.1 uncultured Desulfocucumis sp.
GGCTGTCAGTGGACCGCTGGCCTGAAATAACATAATTTCTTACCAACTCGTATCCGAAGTAAGTGTAAAATATGGTGAAAGCCAGGCCCACGGTATTGGCAAAGATACTTACGTATCTTTTAATATTCAAGCTCAGGGAATTGTACAGTATATCGACCTTGATATGGTGATTGTTGCGAAGAGCAACTGCCATGCCGGCGAAGGTTCCCCAGACCACGAAATAAACTGAAAATTCATCCAGTATGGACTGGGGGCGGCCCCAGAAATACCTTAGAATAACGTTTATAAAAATAAGGGTAAGGCCAATAAAAAGCATCAACCCGGAGAAATAGTCTTCAACGGCATCGTATATCTCTTTTAAACGGTTCAGTATAATCATCTCCCTTCTCCGCTGATGTCATTTTCAAAAATGGGACGGGTATCAAACAACCCGTCCCATTTTGTCAATGTTTGCGAAATGTTACTTGCTGTTCCTGGCGGCTTCGATATAGTCCTTGCCGATTTTACTTTCGTATTTGGTATATAACGGTTCCAGGGCCTTTACGAAGGCCTGGCGGTCTTCCTCGGTCAGGGTGTAGACTTCCAATTTGCCGCTGTTCTTGAGGGTTTCAAAACTCTTGGCGTTCAGTTCGTCGGCCAGCTTTCTTTCAAATTGGGTGGCCGTATTCATGGCGTCGGTGAAAAGCTTCTTCTGTTCGTCGTTCATGCTGTTCCAGAAGGTGGTGTTGGTGAGTACCACGTAATCCAGCCTGCCGTGCGCGGAAACTGTCAAATATTTCTGTACTTCGGCATATTTCTGGGTGTCTATGTTGTTGAAGGTGTTCTCCTGGCCGTCCACTGTTTTGTTGTTAAGGGCCTGGTATACTTCACCGAAGGCAATGGTCTGGGAGCCTGCGCCCAGCGCCTTGAACTGCTCATCCAAAACTCCGCCGCTCTGGGTACGGAACTTCAGGCCTTTGAAATCTTCCGGCTTTTTGAGGGGTTTTTTGGAGTTTGTAAAGTTTTTGGAACCGTTGGGCCACCAGCCGAGTCCCAGCATCCCCTGGGGCTCCAGGGATTTCATCAGTTCCTGTCCCTTGGGTCCGTCATAGAAATTGTATGCTGCCTGGTCGCTGGCAAACAGGAAAGGCATGTCTACCAGTTGGAAGGAGGGCACAAATCCCACCAGTTTGGTTACCGAGGGGGCAATAAGCTGTACGTTGTTGGCCTTAAGGGCTTCCAATTCTTCCTTGTCGCCGTAAAGCTGGGAAGAGGGGAATACCTGAACTTCAAACTGTCCCGATTTTTCCAATTCCTCTTTAAATTTAAGGGCAGCCTGTCCTTTGGGGGTGGTTTCAGCCACAACGTGGGAAAATTTAACGGCTATTTTTTTTGCGCTTTCGCCGCTGGGGGCCTTTTCGCCGCCACCACCGCAGCCGGCCAGCGCCACCGCCATAACAACAACCAACAGAATCAATAACGTTTTGTTTCTAAAAATACCTTTCATACGTCAACCTCCTCCAAAACATTAATATAATTAGGGAAAGTTTTTCTTTTCCACCTCCTTGGTCATTGTTTAAGGTCATTATTTAAAGGTCATTATTTGACCAGTTGCCCAATTCGTTAACCAACTGTGGGCCCACAATATTGGGGAGCTTTATATAGAGATCCTTTAATGAATTTTTCCATTCCTCCCGCTCACCGGGGGTCTGCACATGAATGTTGACTTTTCCGGATTCCTCTATGGTTTTCATGTCCCGCTGGTTGATGATTTCTGCCTGCTGGGTTTCCCAAAGGGTTACCTCTTTCATTACTTCACCGATGGTAACGCGAATATCCGGGGGCAGGTCCTGCCAGAATTTTTTATCCATCATCACCACATAACCCATAAAGGCATGATTGCTCACGGTAAGGTAAGGCTGGCTTTCGTAAAACTTCTGGGAGGAAATATTGGACATGGTGTTTTCCTGGCCATCCACCGCGTGGGATGAAAGCGCCCCGTACACCTCGTGGAACCTCATTTGAATGGGTATTGCCCCCATGCACCTGAACTGTTCCTTCAATATGGTGCTGTTCATCATCACCCGGAAGGTTAAATCTCTGAAATCCGAAGGGTGGACCAGGGGGCGGATGCGGTTGGAAATTTGCTTGAAACCGTTGTCCCAGAACGCCAGTGGATATATGCCCCCTTGCTCCAGGTCCCCGTACAGGGCTTTTCCTATTTCCCCCTGCATGGCCATATGTACGTCATTACTGTCCTTGAAGACGTATGGAACATCAAAAATTTGCCAGCGTGGGAATAGATCCCCCAGCTTTGAAGTGGATGGGGCGATAATGTGCACCGAACCGTCGCGGAGGGCCGTCATTTCCTCTCCGTCCGCATAGAGCGTGGAATTTGGGAAAACCTGGACTTCAACCCTGCCTCCGGTCCTTTTTTCCAGTAATTCGGCAAATTTTCTGGCTGCCAGTCCTTTAGGCGTGTCCTCAGCGACTACATGAGAAAATTTCAGAACAATTTTTTCACCCGGCTTTACCTGTTCGTTGTCCGCCACTCTGCTTCCGCAGCCGCATAATATGATAAGAAAAACCAATAAGCAACACAGTTTAAGTAATTTGATTTTGGGCATTTTATTACCGCCTGATAATTTTGAAAAAATTGATAATCTGTTGAGTATTGCGGTTATTTGGATTATTCAGATAAATCAAATCATTATAAATAATGTTAAACTACCCGGTATGGTACAGGCAATATTATGGTTATAATGTTGATTTTGTTCATTTTGGTCATAGCAATTTGTATTTTTTTAACGGCCTGCCCACGGAACCATACTGCAAATCTACTGCAACCTTGCCTGTTGCGTCCAGGAATTCCAGGTATCTCCTGGCGGTTACCCTGGCCAGGCCCAGTCCTTCCGCAACCTCTTCCGCAGACATGGCCTGCTGGTTCTTTATCATGTACAGCAGCACCTGTTTCATAGTGAGATCGTTAAGGCCTTTGGGCATTTCCTCTGCGGAGGATTCGCCCGGCAGGGCCTGGCGGCCAATTTTAAGCTTGTCGATTTGGTCCTGGCTGAGGGAGTGCATATTGTTAAGCCTGCCGCGCATGCCTGCGTAATTTTCCAGCGCCAGTTTAAGGCGCTGGAATTTGAATGGCTTGACTATATAATCCACTGCTCCGTATCTGAATGCGTTCTCCACGGTTTCCGCATCGTGTGCAGTGGATTATA
>CBEULQ010000461.1:0-3204 GCA_965543975.1 uncultured Desulfocucumis sp.
TAATGGTAGTAGGAGCCGGACAGATGGGCACCGGTATTGCCCAGGTGGCGGCAGTGGCAGGCTGCACAGTGATTTTAAACGATATAAAAGATGAATTTGTACAGCGCGGTATGAGTTACATAGAAAATAACCTGACCAAGGACGTAAGCAAAGGCCGGCTGGACGATGCGCAAAAGGATGCCATTCTAAAAAGGGTTGTACCTTCCACCAGCCTGGGGGATGCTAAGGACTGCGATTTGGTTATCGAAGCTGCCATAGAAAATATGGATATTAAAGGCAACATATTTAAAACCCTGGACGAAACCTGCCCGCCTCAAGCCATACTGGCCACCAATACATCATCTCTCCCCATCACGGAAATAGCTGCAGTTACCAAGAGGCCGGAAAAGGTTATCGGCATGCACTTTATGAATCCCGTACCGGTTATGAAATTGGTGGAAGTTATTCGCGGACTGGCCACCTCTGATGAAACCTACGCCGTAGTAAAGGAAATGAGCGAAAAAATGGGCAAGGTGCCGGTGGAGGTAAACGACTTTCCCGGATTTGTGGCCAACCGCATACTCCTGCCGATGATAAACGAAGCTATTTATTGTGTGTACGAGGGTGTGGGCACCCCCGAGGCTGTGGACCAGGTTATGAAGCTCGGCATGAATCACCCCATGGGACCCCTTGCCCTGGCGGACCTGATTGGGCTGGATACCTGCCTGTATATAATGGAAGTGCTTCATAAGGGACTGGGTGACAGCAAATACCGTCCCTGCCCGCTACTCCGCAAATACGTGGCCGCCGGATGGCTAGGACGTAAGACAGGAAGGGGATTCTACCAGTACTAGGAGGCCGCTAAAAACAGATTCCTATAGGAGGTGCGCTGATGGCTTTTGAAACATTATTGCTGGAAAAAGAAGAAAATATAGCGGTTGTAACAATAAACAGGCCCAAGGTGCTGAATGCTTTAAATGATGTTGTTATAAGCGAACTGGAAAAGATAATGGAACAACTGGGGGCCGATGATGAGGTCAGGGTAATAATACTTACCGGCGCAGGTGATAAATCCTTTGTGGCCGGTGCAGACATTGCTTTTATGAGTAAATTGACCCCCATTGAAGCTAAAAATTTTGCCCGCAAGGGACAGCAGGTATTAAGTAAAATTGAGAATCTAAATAAACCGGTGATTGCTGCTGTTAACGGCTTTGCGCTGGGTGGCGGCAACGAACTGGCCATGAGCTGCGACATCCGGATTGCCTCGGAAAAGGCAAAATTTGGCCAGCCCGAAGTAAATCTCGGCATTATTGCCGGATTCGGCGGTACCCAGCGACTGACTAGGCTGGTTAATCCGGGCGTTGCCAAGGAGATTCTTTTCACCGCAGATATGTATGACGCCGATGTGGCTCAAAAAATAGGACTGGTGAACCATGTGGTGGCTCCTGAAGAACTGATGAATTTCTGCAAGGGTATGGCAAAAAGAATAGCCGCCCGGGGTCCTGTTGCTGTAAGATTGTCCAAAGAAGCTGTAAATGACGGTCTGGAGATGGACCTGGAAAAGGCCTTTATTCATGAGGCGGACCTGTTTGGATTGGTCTTTACCACAAACGATAGGGAAGAAGGCATTTCCGCTTTCCTTAACAAGCGTAAACCGGATTTTAAAAACAAGTAATCAAGGGAGTTCATTTGGCCGATCTATAACAACGGCCGCATAGATTTACGGCAGGCCTGACACCATCCGGGTCTGCCTTTTTTTAAATAATTTATAGACAGAAAATTGCAAATATGCTGAAAGGCGGGCGGGGAAATGCTTTTTACCCCCAAAAGTGAAATTGATGCCAGAATAGCGGCGTTTCAAGATGTTATAGCCGGAAAGGGAATGGAAGGGGCTCTCATATTGCAGAGCAGCGATATGTTCTATTACAGCGGCGTTTTTCAAAACGGAGCCCTCTATATACCCTCCCGGGGAAAACCGTTGTTGTTCATTAGAAAAAATTACCTCAGGGCTTCAGAGGCTTCCACCATTGATAATTTGTTACAGATAAAAAACATCAAACAAATACCTCAGTTATTGACTGAAAAAGGATATGCCCTTCCCGGCGTGCTTGGAATTGAGTTGGATGTTATTACCGCCCAAATGTATATTGATTTTATTAACCTTTTTAAAAACAGCAAACTGGTCGACTGCTCAACCCTAATCAGAAAGCAAAGGGCTGTAAAATCTGATTATGAAATCGGATTGATAAAAAGAGCTTCCGTGCTGACCGACGATTTTTTTCGGGAACTTACCGGTATAATTGCCCCCGGTAGAAAAGAGTGTGAAATAGCAGGGGCACTGGAATTTGCCGCCAGGCGAAGGGGACATCAGGGTGTGGTCAGAATGAGGGGATTCAACAATGAATTTCATTACGGGTGCCTTTTGTCCGGGGAGAGCGGCGGGATTGCGGGGCATTTTGACGGACCCCTGGGGGGACCGGGACTAAACCCCTCCTTTCCCTTTGGTGTAGGCAGCCGGGCAGTTTGTATAAATGAGCCGGTAATGGTGGATTACGTGGGAGTATTCGACGGCTACTGTGTGGATATGGCCAGAGTCTTTGTGGCCGGGCGTCTAACTGAAAAACTGGAAAGAGCACACGAGACGGCTGTGGAGATACAGAATTCACTGACGGAATACGCAAAGCCCGGAGCAACCGGTGGAGAATTATATGAAAGGGCTTTGGAGATGGCCACAAAGGCCGGCTTGGGTGATAATTTCATGGGTTTTGGACAGCAGGTGTCATTTGTGGCCCATGGAGTGGGAATTGAATTGAACGAGCTGCCTGTTCTGGCAAGGGGAGCAAAAAATCCACTGGAAGAAGGAATGGTAATTGCATTAGAGCCCAAATTTATTTTTCCCGGCGAGGGTGCCGTGGGAATTGAGAACACCTTTGTGGTTACACCAGGGGGGCTGCAGAGACTCAGCAGCTATCCTGACGACATAATAAGAATTGAAATAAGTTAATAAGTTAAGGGCCAGGCACTTCGGCCAGGCCCTTCGGATACTTTAAGCTATATTAACTTTCTTTTTCCGGACAGCTTTGCAGTTATTCTTCCGGCCCATAGCTGCTGTATTTCAACATCCATTTCGACACCGTCCGACCGGTGTTCCTGGCGCAGTATTCTGGCGTTTTCGTGAATTAAAGGCAGTATTGAGGACTTGTCATAGGGCACAAAGAAAGTTTT
>CBEULQ010000462.1:0-3192 GCA_965543975.1 uncultured Desulfocucumis sp.
GATCTATGTAAACGATAAGTTATTACCACGTTCACGACGTTCTCCCGAAAATTTTATTAACCCTGCCAAAAATGCTTCCTATTCTTTCATTGTTGTTCCAGTATGTATTCCTGCGCTCCGACATAACTTCCCGGTAAACTTCAACAGTCTGCCTGGCGATTTTCCTCCAGTTAAAGTCCTCCACAACCCTGCGATAAGCCTGGGTCTTCAGAATGTCGGCGGTTTCCGGGTCGTTCAGCAGCCAGAGCACCATATCCGCCAGGGATTTGCTGTTTCCCGGATATGCCTTTAATCCGTCCATACCGTGTCTTACTATTTCCCCCAGGCCGCCGGTATCCGAAACCACCACCGGAGTACGGGCGGCCATGGCTTCCAGGGCAACAATCCCAAAAGGCTCGTACAGGCTGGGAAACACCGCCACCGAAGCCCAGCTGTACAGTGAATTCCTTGTCTCGTCATCAATATAACCTGTGAAATAAACCCTGTTGGCAATACCCTTGGTGCTTACCTGATGCCTCAGCGCCCCTTCATGCGGCCCCTTACCCGCGATAACGAATTTTGTTTGGGGATATCGGGATAATATCGCCGGTGCTGCATCCAGCAACACTTGCACCCCTTTTTCCCTGACCAGCCTGCCCACGTAAAAAATTATTTTTTCATCCGGGGCGGCATAGAGGTCGCGTCTCGCCTTGTGGTTACGTACTTTAAAATTCTCTACATTTACCCCGTTGGGGATAATCCTTATTTTGTCGTCGGGTATTTGAAAAACATGCTGTACTTCGCCTTTCATGTAAAAGCTGCAGCATATGACCTTCCAGGCTTCGTAATTAAGCCACCACTCCACGTCGCTGATGTGTCGCTGGGTATCGTTGTGCAATCCGTAATTCCTGCCGTACTCCGTAGCATGAATGGTCGCCACCAGGGGAAGCCTGTAGGCGTGCTTTACCGCCCTGGCGGCATAAGCCACCAGCCAGTCGTGGGCATGAACCAGATGCACGTCCCCTATTTCATTTAGAACGGATATGCATCTTTCCACCATAGCTACATTGAGTTGGGTAACCCAGGTGACAAAATCAGGTGAAGACACCTGATACGGGTATACCCTGTAAACCCTTACCCCGTTCACCTGCTCATAGACCGGCGCCCCATGCGATCCAACGGTGACCAGGTGAACTTCTTCCCCCGTTTCCGCCAGGGCCGTGGTCAAATCATATACGTGCTGGGCCAGCCCCCCCACGCTTTTAGGTGGATATTCCCAGGACAGCATTAAAACTTTCATTTCCCTTACCCCCATAAGGTAAAGAGACACACCTTCCGTGTTGCCTTTAATTCCTTACTTTTTACAATTTCGCGAAGGAATGCCCCCAATTTGTTTAAGCTTATCGACAACTTAAACCGGCTGATTACCCGAAACGGGCAACGGGAAATTTGCTAAAAAATCCCTACCGGAAACCGGTAGGGACAGATGCAGACTTTTAGCCTTTCGGTAGAGAATGTGTTTTTTGCAACAATCCCCTAGCCACCTGTTAGCGACGGTTCCCGTTATGGATCTCGTAACTCCAGTTAACCCCGTTGTTATTGTCCCAGTTATTGGCACTATCTTTGAAACAGAAATTGAATCTTGAGTCATCCGGCATTTCAAGGGTTTTCACCCATCCCCAGCCGGTCCTGGACATTCTCATATCAGACACACTCTGCCATTGCCTGGCTCCTCCGTACCCTACGTGCAGATAAACCTGGTCGGCGCCGCTTTGGCTTAGCAGCCCGTTGTATAGAACCGTTATTTCCTCTCCCGCTGTGATCGGGGTTGGATCAACCACCACTCCATCAGGGAACTGGTATTTGTGCATTTCCTTGAGTCTGCCCTCTTCCCCGAAGTTGGTCTCATGATGAAGCAAAAAATGTCACCCCCTTTAATTTTTTGGGTCACAAAATTATTATTATTTTTCCCGGCCTTTTTTATTCGTAAATATTGGCAAAAGATGGGCAAAAAAAATAACCCTGCATTCAATAATGCGGGTTATTTCATCAATCTCACTTTTTTAAGTTGGTATGACACTTAAACTACAGCCTTTCTATTATGGCGTCGGCCATCTGGCTGGTAGAGGCGGAACCACCGAGGTCATAGGTGAGGGACTTCTTCTCCTCCAGAATATTTATAATAGCTTTCATAATTCTGTCCGCCGCTTCATTTTCTCCCAGGTGCTGAAGCATCATTACCCCGGACATGGTAATGGCAAGGGGGTTAACCCTGTTTTTACCGGCATGCTTGGGAGCACTGCCGTGCACCGGCTCAAACACCGCCGCTTCCATACCAATATTGGCTCCCGGAGCAACCCCGAGGCCACCGACCAGACCGGCGCAGAGATCGCTGACAATGTCGCCGTAAAGGTTCGGTAGCACCATAACATCGTAGTTTTCCGGCACCTGCACCAGTTTCATGCACATGGCGTCCACAATCATGTCTTCGAATTCAATGTCAGGGTAGCTCTCGGCGATCTGGCGGGCACATTCCAGGAAAAGCCCGTCGGTGAGCTTCATTATATTAGCCTTGTGCACGGCTGTTACTTTTTTACGTCCCTGTTTCCGGGCCAGTTCAAAGGCGTAACGGACGATCCTTTCACACGCTTCCCTGGTTATAATCTTTATGCTCTCCGCCGCATCACGTCCCACCCGGTGCTCAATGCCGGCATAAAGGTCTTCGGTATTTTCCCGCACCACAATGATATCCACATTACTGTAACGGGTTTCAAGGCCGGGCAGGGTCCTGGCCGGCCTGACGTTGGCATACAGGTTCAGTTCCTGGCGCAGGGTCACGTTCACGCTGCGGAATCCCTTGCCAATGGGTGTGGTTAACGGTCCTTTCAGAGCCACCCTGTTCTTTTTCACCGAATCCAGCACGTAATCAGGCAGGGGGGTGCCGTACTGAGCGATAACCGCTTCTCCTGCCTTCACCTCTTCCCATTCGATGGCAACCCCGGAGGCGTCTATTACCCGGCGGGCAGCCTCCGAAATTTCCGGCCCGATTCCATCTCCGGGTATCAGTGTAATTTTGTAAGCCATAAAATTTCCTCCTGCATATATTTCTTATGTTTTGTTGAATCGAAGTTTTCTATGTATCATTATAAATGTTGTCGGGTGGGACAGGGGACGGTTCCTTGTCCTAGTTTTAAACTAGGACAAGGAAACGTC
>CBEULQ010000463.1:0-3191 GCA_965543975.1 uncultured Desulfocucumis sp.
ATAAAAACTGTACGTCGTGAATTACATCGAAAAGATCTTGGAGCCTCGGCAATGATGCCAGTGATATTTTTTTGGTTACCATGGGATAAATCGCCAGGTAGAGCAAGTGATAAACAGCAACCGACAGCATAACTACCGCCGCTGCCAGATGAACGGCAAACATGTTATCGAAACCGCCGAACATCGAGACGATCCCCTGGGAAACACCACTTCGCTCAAACTTAATGGGCAATCCCGTGATTGTTAAAGTGATAAAACTGGTAAATAGTCCGATATGCTGGATACGTTGATGGAGGTTAAAACGTTGAAAAACAAGCTTTTCTGCCACGGTTTATTTCCTCCTTTCCCTCAGAATTTTACGCATGTTACGGTATAGTTGCAGTTCGATATGGATAACCAGAGATACGATGGTTATAATGGTCAGCCAGACTAAAGACTTGGCTGTAAAGAACATAGGCATACCTGCGCCCATAGCCGCAAACTCAAAATGCTCCGTACCCTCGGCAAAGCCGGGTGATGCCTGGTCATGACAACTGGCGCATGTCTCCGGTATGTTTTCTTTGGCAACTTTGGAATCGGGATTATCTGGCCCCAAAATGTCGTGGGTACCGTGGCAGTCTACGCAAGTTGCCGTCGTTTGGCTGCCAAGGTTAACGGCTTTACCATGGAAGCTCTCCGCATAACTATCCGTTACCTGGCCTTCATGGCAGCTCACACAGGTTGCAACGCTCTCTTTTTTATCAAAGGCGACTTCTTCAGGATGCGGATATCCTTCTATCTCTGTGTGGCAACTTGTACAACTTAACATGCTGCCGTGCACCGAGTCCGCGAACATTTTCTCGTCAACGAATAAACTTACCTCTTCCCCATTACGTTCAACACTTAAACCTTCATTCCCATGGCATTGGAGACAATCGTCCTGGGCTTGTGCCGGAGTTGAAGGGGCAACCGCGACCAGAAGTAATAGCATCATAATTCCCAATACCGGCCATAACCACCGTTTATTTTGCTTGAACATTCACCGCACCTCTTTAAACAATGGACTTTCTTGACTCTTGACTCATGGCTCTTCGAAATGGTAAAACGTTACAATAAAATACGTTTTTTATTTTACGAACAAGCCTGCAGCGATTGGCTGCAGGCTTGTTTGCTTGTTTTTAGAGCCGAATTTGGGGAACTACTTAAATTGTAATTTCTGAGCCCCGGCCTGGTAAGCATGGCCAATCTGACTGTTGTCAAAGGCTGAGACAGCAAAATAGTATTCTTTGCTTAAGTCTTTAAACTGAATGTCTTTCTCGGAGGCTGTGACCAGTTTGCGCTGAGTCTCCAACGTCCAAACGCCATTTTCCCACTTGGCTTTTGCGGTAATATCGGCAGGGTCACCGGAGATTTGTTTGGCAATGGCTCCCGGGATGAAATCGCCCTCAGCCATCTTAGCAACATAATCCGGGGTGAAAGGCTTGACCGGGTCCAAACCCTCTACTATGACATACGGGTTGCCATTTTTGGATTCACCGTCAAGAACCAGTTCAGGGACACCGGCCTCGGTCTTGTTAGCATGATACTCTTTTTCGCCCGGGTCGGAATGGCGGCCGGCACCCTCTTTCTTCTTATCAGCGGGGTCAAACTGGGCATTATCCATGAACTGGTCATGCATTAAGCCCGGCTTGTCTGGGCCGTACAGGGAGTTTTGCCTGGTGGATTTCCAGTGCCAAATGTCAATTAATTCATTTGCGCCATTGGTAAAATGTTTGATAATTGACTTGCCTGAATCATCCTTGAAGTCGGTAACGTGGCAGGTTATCGCGCATCCCTTTTTATCGAATCCCTGGACCGAGTCGTTGATGTTCCAGAGAACGGCGAATTTATCCTCGTAGTATTCAGAGTAGGGCTTTAACACTAACTTCCCGTTTTCTTTAATCCAGGGACCCCTGGCTAAAGACTGGGTCGGATCAGCCCACTGGAACTGCATGAAGAAGTTGTCGGTATCATAAAGAGCTTTTATGCTTACCTCGGTTTTTCCGTCGGTAAAGTTACCGCCTGACCCCTGCAGTGTTCCTCCGTTAGCAAGTTTAACCTTAAACGCTTCGGCGGCATTCCAGGCCTCTTCACTTACTCCGTCAATGGTGATCGGGGAGTTCGTTTTTACTGCCGCCAATACTTTGCCATCAGCTTTCGGGGCTTCTTTCCCTGTTTGGTCAGGTGTTTTTCCGGAGCAACCTGCACTGAATAGAACGATAATAGCCATAAGAACCAATAATACTGTCAGTTTTTTGTTCATTTCAACCACCTTTCGTTTTTTTCAAAACAATAATTGCAATAAATAGGCAGATTGCGCAAATCTGTTAACACTTATTTTACATTACTTGAACATTCGGTAACATGTTGTCAGATGTCACAAAAAAATAAGAATTGTCCCAAGATTCTTGGCCGGGTCCTAAGCAAAAAAACAGGGTGTTTCCCTGTTTTCCTTTAAATTACGTATCCCAATGCAGGTGCGTTTTGTCCCAATACCGGTCTATTTTGTCCCATGCCGGACTATTCCATTTCTCACGGGCCATTTTAAATCAGTTTATCAACTCTGTTTTTCAGCCCGAAGGCTATTGCCTGAGCCCTAGTTTCGAAGTTTAACTTATGCAGCATATTGCTTATGTAGTTCCTAACCGTTTTATCTGCCAGGAAAAGCTCCGCGGCAATTTGCTTGTTGGTTTTTCCTTCGGTCATTAGCGCCAGTATTTTTTTCTCCTGGTCAGTCAGCTTTTGAAGGATTTGCGGGTATTCTTGATCCTTTTCAATCTCCGAGTGTTTCACCTTTTCGATGACCTTTTTCGTAATCTCCGGATCCAGAAGGGCCTGACCTTTACTAACTCTTTCGACGGCATCAACCAGTGCTTCACTGCCTATCTGCTTCAATACATAACCTTCCGCCCCGGCCACCAGGGAGGCAAGAACCGCTTCTTCATCGGCATAGGAGGTCAGCATGATCACTTTGGTCTTGGGGTTATTGGATTTTATTTCACGGCAGGCCTCAATTCCACTTAGACCGGGCATGCGAATATCCATCAATATCACGTCCGGATTAAGCCTTTTAGAAAGTTCGATAGCCTCTTCCCCTGATTTGGCCTCTGCCACCACCACAATATTTGATTTTCTTTCCAGGAGGGTTTTTAACCCTATCATTAGTACCTCGT
>CBEULQ010000464.1:0-3188 GCA_965543975.1 uncultured Desulfocucumis sp.
CGCTACAACTATTATGAGTATCTGCATAGCCCACAACAACCTTTCGGCTGTTATAGACCATTACGACACCCATAATAATCTTTGCTTGACTATTATGGATACCTTAGAAGCCTGCAACAATCTCTCGACTGTTACAGACCTCAAAATCAACCTGTACAAACCGAGATTGAGATATTCGGAACCCATAATAATCTTAGCTCGACCGATGTACATCCCTTACGACCATGTTGCAATCGTTCGGACTGCAACATAGCCTGCCGGAACATACACCAGTCTGCCCGCCGACTAATACCGAGCCATTTACGACCCGATATTAATCTTTGGCCGACTATCACAGAGCCTTTTAAGACCCTGTGACACTCTTGGCTCGGCCATTACGAACCCTGTTGATTGTATTATCTACAATTTTATTTTTTATATACTGGCAAAATCTGCTTTTTATTGTTATGTAAATTGGACAGATTAGCCATTTTACTATAAACTTAAATTACAAATTTACCGGAGGTGTTTTTAATTTAAATGTTTGCCATTACCTCTTCCATAATTTTTCTTATACTTATACTTATAGGCGTGGCCGTTATCTTTTCCTTCGTGCCGGTGGGGCTGTGGATTTCCGCCCTGGCTGCCGGGGTTCATATCGGCATATTCACACTGATCGGAATGAGGCTGCGCCGGGTTCCTCCGGCGCAGATAGTGGGGCCGCTGATTAAAGCCGTCAAAGCCGGTTTGAATGTTACGGTCAACCAGTTGGAGGCGCACTATCTGGCCGGGGGCAACGTTGACCGGGTTATAAACTCGCTTATCGCCGCGGAAAGGGCGGCCATTCCCCTGGCCTTTGAGCGGGCGGCGGCCATTGATCTGGCCGGCCGGGACGTGCTTCAGGCGGTTCAGATGAGCGTCAATCCCAAGGTAATCCAGACACCGCTTGTTTCAGCCGTGGCCAAAGACGGCATCGAGGTGAAGGTGGTGGCCCGGGTGACGGTGCGGGCAAATATCGACCGCCTGGTGGGCGGTGCCGGTGAGGAAACCATACTGGCCAGGGTTGGTGAGGGAGTGGTAACCACTGTTGGTTCAGCCGAAGCTCACAAACACGTTCTGGAGAATCCCGATTCAATATCCCGCACGGTGCTGGAAAAAGGCCTTGACGCAGGCACGGCCTTTGAGATTTTATCCATTGATATAGCCGATGTGGACGTGGGCAGGAACATAGGCGCACAGTTGCAGACGGATCAGGCCGAGGCAGACAAACGCATAGCCCAGGCCAAGGCTGAAGAAAGGCGCGCCATGGCGGTGGCCAAGGAACAGGAGATGAAGGCCTCCGTGGAAGAAATGAGGGCCAAGGTGGTTGAAGCCGAGGCGGATGTGCCCAGGGCCATGGCCGATGCCCTCCGGCAGGGTAAACTGGGCGTGATGGATTACTATAACATGCAGAATTTGCTGGCGGACACCAGGATGAGAGAAAGTATATCCAATCTGGACGATGATACTGGCCGGCGGGGTAAAACCCCGGTGGACGGCAAATAGGAGTTTTGTTTCATGGAATATATCTGGATAATCGCCCTTATATACATTATCTTTAAAGCTTTTACCAGCGCAGGGCGAAGGGATTTCCCCGGGAGACGCCTGCCGGAGCCTGGATCATACGGGGAAAGGCATCCAGCCCCCGTTACCCGGGGAGATTACTCCGGCCTGCCGGATCCTGGACAGGAACCGGCGGATTTAAAAGATGACAGGCCCCTTTCCGGGCCGTGGTCGAAACCCCGGGGTGCATCCCCGTTCCCGCCGGCGCCTGTTGAGGACGATTATCTCGCCGGCCCCTGGGGCAGGGGGCCGCTGCCCCGGCAGGAAGACACCTATACCGGGGATAAAACGCCGGATGCCGCCCGAATGCCTGAAGAAGTCGTTAATAAGCAGCCGGAAAAGGTTCCGGAAGTCGCGGTTGAGAGGGAAACACCCGGGGAGCGGGTCAAGCCCCGTAAAATTTCCGGATTGCCGTCCGGGGACAGCGGTAGGGACCGGGCCGGTCAGAGGGCAGCTGCCAGAAAAGAATATGAAGTGTGTAAAATCCGGGAGCAGAGAATGGATGAAACGGACGGGCAGGATCAGCCGGTTTCAGCGTATTGTTATGGAAACTTGAGGGATTTACTGACAGCAGGGAACATCCGGTCCGGTATTATACTTGCCGAAGTGTTGGGTCCCCGGGGAGGCCGGGGCAGAAGGAGGCGCTAGCTGTTGGATGGCATCAGGGCTGCCGTATGCCAGTTAAAGGTGGTGGAAGACAAAACCGCCAATATCAATAAAGCCAGGAAAATGATCGCCGGGGCAGCCGGGCAGGGGGCCCGGCTGGTGGTGCTGCCGGAGATGTTCAACTGCCCCTACCAGGCCGGGATGTTTCCCCTTTACGCGGAGATCTATCCGGAGGGAGAGGCTTTTAAAATGCTTTCCGCCGCCGCCAGGGAAGGGAACGTGTACCTGGTGGGAGGCTCTTTGCCCGAACGGGACGGGGAGCGGGTTTACAATTCCAGCTTTATATTCGGCCCGGACGGAAGTCTTCTGGGCAGGCACCGCAAGGTGCACCTTTTTGACGTTGAATTGCCCGGGGGGATAACGGTCAAGGAGTCCAGCACCTTGGGGGCCGGAGAACAGATAACGGTTGTTCCAACGGAATTCGGCCCCTTGGGGGTGGCCATCTGTTATGACATAAGGTTTCCTGAGTTAATCAGGCTTATGGCTTTAAAGGGAGCAAAGATAATAGTTATTCCCGCGGCATTCAACATGACCACAGGCCCAGCCCACTGGGACCTTGTTTTCCGGATGAGGGCGGTGGACAACCAGCTGTTCGTTATCGCCGCCTCCCCCGCCAGGGACGTTAACGCCGGTTACGTGGCCTTCGGCCATTCAATAATGGTGGACCCCTGGGGAGAGGTGCTGGCCCGGGCAGGCGATGGAGAACAGGTGCTGACCGGGGAACTGGAATTATCCAGAATAGAAAAAATTCGAAGGGAACTGCCTTTGATGGCTCACCGCCGCAACGATTTGTATGAATTAAGGGAACATAAATAGTCTGTTGCCAGGTAGTCAGAATTCAGGAGTCAGAATTCAGGGGTGGCAGGGGGACGTGTGGTGGTGCACCCAAGTTTGGGAAACAAAAAAGCCCCCCCCCCCCCCCCAAAAAGCCCGAACCCAAA
>CBEULQ010000465.1:0-3164 GCA_965543975.1 uncultured Desulfocucumis sp.
CGGTAATTACTAAGCTAAATTTATACTGGAATGTCAGGAGGTTTGTATATGTGGGACGGTTGGCCGATAACCCGGGTAATTCTACTGTTTACCGGGATTGCTTTGCTGATGATATCTCTGCAAGTAACCATTTTTCACTACCGCCAAAATTTCAGGCACTGGGCCATGTATGGCCCGGTGGTGGGAGGGCCTGTGCTTGGGCTTTTATCTATACTTTTAGTTTTTTACAACGTACCGGTGTTGCGCAGCGTGCTATTGGTTTTATTCTACGCCGGGGTGGTTTTGGGGATAACCGGTTCTGCCCTGCATGTCAACGGCATTGGTCAGCGAGTTGGGGGCTTTGAGCAATCGCAAAATTATCTAATCGGTCCGCCGCTTACTCTGCCCATGATGGTTGCAGCCATGAGCATCCTGGGTTTGATTGCCCTGTACTGGAGGTAACAAAATGCAGGAAGACAGGACAAGGTACCCGTCCTATGATGTGCTAAAAGAAAAAGAGCAATGGGATGAACATACACGGGAGATTGTATTAAAACGCCTGGGTCCGTTCCCCGAAAAAAGTTTTTTGAAAGAGCATGAAGCAGAAATGATTTATGCCATAGCCAGGCATATTGTATACGACCAGCGCAGGGAAATACTGGATTACGTTGTACACTACCTGGATAATGTACTTTCTTCCCCCATGGGGGAAAATCAGCGCAAGGTGGGTACACCGGAGCAAAAAATTCTTTTGCGCCGGGGATTAAAAGCTACCGATGATCTGGCCAAAAAACTATATGGAGCCCCTTTTCATAAAATTGATGTTCAACAGCAGTTCTCCATTCTGGATGATATTGCCCGGGGAAAGGCCATGACGTCGGAAGATTGGCAGGGCATACCCCAAAAAGAGTTTTTTAAAAAACTGTCCACTGAAATAGTAAACGCCTACTATTCACACCCCACTGTCTGGTCGGAAATAGGATACGGCGGTCCCGCGTACCCCCGCGGATATGTGCGCGTGGAAATGGGAATTACCGATCCCTGGGAGGCGAAGCGCGATGCCCAAGAGTCATGATGTCGTGAAACATAACTGTGACCATTACGACGGCCACCGTTATGACCACCTGGATAAAAGAAAATACGGTGACGAGGCGGATATTTGTATAGTAGGCGCGGGGGCGGCCGGTGGAGTACTGACTTACGAATTGAGCCGGGCCGGTTTCAAAGTGGTGGCTATTGATGCGGGGCCTTTTTGGAATCCTCAAACAGACTTCGCCAGTGATGAGTTGTCCATGCAGAGCCTGGCCTGGAATGATACCCGGCTGGTGGCGGGCAACGACCCCCTGGCCATGGGACACAACAATTCCGGCCGGGGTGTGGGGGGCGGCACTGTACACTTTACCGGTGTGTTTTACCGTTTTCACGAAAGTGACTTTAAAGTTAAAACCCTGGACGGAGTGGCTGACGACTGGCCCATTACTTATCAGGATCTGAAACCCTATTATGAAAAAATAGAAAGGGATATAGCCGTATCCGGCCCAAGACATTTTCCCTGGGGATCATTTCACGGTCCGTATCCGTATCCGGAAAGGGAACCAATCAGCGCCAACGCCGAGATTTTCCGCAAAGGCTGTGAGAAACTCGGTATCAGGAGCGTGGTGGCTCCGCTGGCCATTAATTCAGGTCCTTTTGACGGACGGCCGCCTTGCATTAACCGGGGATTTTGCAACCAGGGCTGCAAGCCCAACGCCAAGTTCAGCACCTTGATACACCATATTCCCAAAGCAATAGGCTATGGGGCAGAAGTGCTCAGTGACTGCATGGTGACACAGGTTCATGTGGATAAAACCGGAAAAGTAACCGGCCTTACCTTTGTGCATGACGGCAAGGAATATTTACAAAAGGCCAAAATAATTATCCTGTCCGGCTTCTGTATTGAAACTCCAAGGCTTTTGCTGCATTCGGCCTGTCGGCAGTTTCCCAACGGGCTGGCCAACAGCAGCGGCATGGTAGGCAAGGCCTTGATGACTCACAGCGGGCATGACGTTTTCTGCAAGTTCCACGATGAGGTGCGCATATACAAGGGAACCCCTGTGCTTGCGGCGACCCAGGAATTTTATGAAACCGATTTATCCAGGGGGTTCGTAAGGGGCTATACGTTAAACGCTCACGGCTCCAGACCACTGGGCCTGGCCAAAGGCCTAGTTGCCAAAGCGGGAATCTGGGGAGAAAAACTTTACGACATCATGCGGGATTTCAATTTTTACGCGCAGGTTACCCTGGTGGGTGAGGTGCTGCCCAATTTAAACAATACTGTAACGTTGAGTGATGAGAAGGATGAATACGGGATGCCCCGGCCTCTGGTAACCTTTAGTTACGGTGAGAACGACAATAAATTAATAGCGCACGGTGTTGGGAAAGCGCAGGAAATACTGGAGGCAATGGGTGGTGAGCCTGCTTTTGTTATCCCTGACACCGGTCATCTGCTGGGTGCCTGCCGGATGGGCAATGACCCGTCCAGCTCCGTGGTGGACGGATTTTGCCGCAGTCACGACATCCCCAACCTATATATTTGCAGCGGCAGTGTTTTTGTGACTTCCGGAGGGGGTAATCCAACGGAAACGGTCATGGCCATAGCGGCAAGAACCGCGGATCATATCATAGAAGAAGCCCGTAAAAATAGTTATTAAATACGAGGAGTGGCGTCAGCCATTATAATAATATCCCTCCTGTTGTACTTGAACTGAACAGGGGGGTATTTTTTTGGGACTTTTTGTAACACTTTTTTTATTAGCGAATAATATGGAAAAAATAATGAGAGGAGGATAAATATGGGCTACGGATATGGCGGTGGTTATGATGGCGGCTATGGTGGCGGCTATGGTGGCGGCTGTGGCGGCGGCTATGGCGGTGGTACGTATTTTGACGGCAGCTTCATCCTTTTTCTGATTTTAATTCTTCTTGTTTTTAGCGGCTTTGGCTACGGAGGATGTGGCGGTTACTACGGTGATAAAAAGTAAATTGCATAATAAACAAAATTTAATTTAAAGGAGCGATTTCTAATGGGTTATGGTTTTGGTGGCGGTTTCGGTGGCGGCGGTAGTACCATACTCTTCTTGATACTTATCCTGCTGGTTTTCTCTGGTTTCGGATACGGTGGCGGCTACTACGGTGAGCAGAAGTAA
>CBEULQ010000466.1:0-3158 GCA_965543975.1 uncultured Desulfocucumis sp.
GCTAAACTGGAAAAGAACGGATTGCAGGCGCATATGATTCACGGAGTAAAAAGGATAGTAATAGGCGCGGTGGGGGACAAAGGAGCCATAAGTTCACTTGGTTTGGAAATAATGCCTGGGGTGGAAAAGGTGGTACCCATAATGAAACCGTTCAAACTGGTAAGCCGGGAAGCAAACGGCGATAACTCGGTAATACAGGTTAAAGGTGTACCCTTTGGAGGTCCCGAGTTCACAATTATTGCCGGACCTTGTGCGGTGGAAAACCGGGAACAGATGTACCAGGCTGCAGAGGCGGTTAAAAAGGCCGGAGCCAGGGTGCTCAGGGGCGGGGCCTTTAAACCCCGGACTTCCCCTTACAGCTTCCAGGGCCTGGAAGAAGAAGGGCTTAAATTTCTTGCAGATGCCGCAGAGGCCCATGGTCTTGCAACAGTTACCGAGGTCATCGACCTGTACAGTCTGGAGGCGTCCCTGAAGTATGTGGATATGATACAAATTGGCGCAAGAAATATGCAGAATTTCCAATTGCTCAGGGAGGTGGGCAGGGCCGGGCGCCCGGTTTTACTAAAGAGGGGGTTGTCGGCCACCGTGGAAGAATGGTTGATGGCCGCAGAATATATTATGTCCGAGGGGAACGGTGATATTATCCTCTGTGAACGCGGCATAAGAACCTTTGAAACTTATACCAGGAACACTCTGGATCTCAGTGCGGTGCCGCTGGTGAAGGGGCTGTCGCACCTGCCGGTGGTGGTGGACCCCAGCCATGCCACTGGAGAGCGGCGACTTGTGGGCCCGATGGCCCGGGCGGCGGTGGCCGCCGGCGCGGACGGGTTGATGGTGGAGGTCCACCCACGGCCCCTGGAAGCATTATGCGACGGCCACCAGTCCCTCTCCCCTGAGGAATTTGCAATTATGGCCCGGGAGCTTGATGCGGTTGCCGCTGCGGTGGGCAGGACTGTATCAATTCAATAATTTTACGGAAGGTGCAGTAATGAAAAAAATAGGCTATCTTGGGCCTGCCGGTACCTTTACCCAGGAGGCGGCGATGAAGTATGCCGGTGAATACGACGAAATGTTATGTTTTGCATCACTATCCGAAATTATGGCCGCAGTTGAGTCGGGAGAAATAAATGAGGGGGTTGTACCACTGGAGAATTCCAGTGAGGGGCCGGTGGTTCAGACCATGGACTTGCTGGCCCACCGTTACGACCTTAAAATTAAGGCTGAAATTGTGCTGAATGTTTCCCAGCATTTGCTGATCCGGCCGGGGGTTGAATATGAAAGTGTTGTAAAAGTTTTATCCCACCCCCAGGCCCTGGCCCAGTGCCGGTCCTTTCTCGATGAGAAACTGCCCGGGGTTAAACTTCTGGAAACATCCAGTACTGCCGAAGCAGCCAGGCTTGTTTCCCTTAGCGAAGAACCCTGGGGCGCGGTTGGCACCGGGAAGGCAGCAGCCTCCAACGGCCTGGAGATAGCAAGGGAAAACATACACGACTGCCTTAATAATGCCACCCGTTTTGCCGTACTGGCCATGGAGGATTGCCCGCTTTCTTCCGGATGTAAAACCTCACTGATAATTACCGCGGCCAACCGTCCCGGTTCATTGTACAGTATATTAAGGGAGTTCGCCCTGCGGGAGATTAACCTCACCCGGATAGAGTCGCGCCCGGCCAAAAAACATCTGGGGGAATATCTATTCTTTATTGATTTAGAGGGGCACCGTCTTGAGCCCCGGGTTGCCGAGGTCCTGGTTGCTGTTGGCGGAAGGGCTGCCGAAGTAAAGATTATTGGTTCATATACCGCTGATCAGGAAGCGCGCAAAGAAGAAACCGGGGAACTACCGCGTCATGAAGCCCTGGCGGAGCTGCGCTCTGAAATAGACATGGTGGATGCTCAGATAATTGACCTGCTGGGAATTAGAACGAGGCTTGTTTCCCGGGTGGCTGAATTGAAAGAAGCTCCTGAAATGGTAAGGGACCCTGCCAGGGAGCAGGAAGTTATTGCAAAGGTGAGAAAACTGGCCGGAATTAAAGGAACCAGTCCCGAACTGGCTGAAAGCGTTTATAGGCTATTGATGGATCATTTTGTTGAAATGCAAAAGAAAAAATTGGAGAACTTATAATTAAACGGCCTCTGAGATACTCTCGGCCCTTGGGTGGATAATCACAAATTCAGTTAACTTATGTTAGATAATATACTATTAAAACATTTAGGCGGCACAAAAAGTGCCGCCTCTAATTTTAAATTTTTTTAGCTGTTGGCTGCTGCCAGTAGCCTTTGTCTGAGTACCTTTCCCGAAGGTGTGCGGGGAATTTCCCCGAAGATGATTGCGTTTGGTATGCGTCCGTACTTGGATCTGCTCTGGCAGATGTTGATAATGCTCTCGGTGCTGGGAACACATTTTTCAGACGGTTCAACAAATGCTTTGAGAAGATTGCCGCCATCGCCGTTGTCAACGGCAATCACCACCACATCCTCCACTTCCGGGTGTGAAATAATAATGGACTCCATTTCCCGAACCTGGGCATGAACCACGGTGATGTCGGTCATAATATCCTCTCCTTAGAAACTATTTATATTTCTCTCTAGATTACGGTGTCAATAATTTAAGAAGATACTTTTTGACTCTGTATATATAATAAACAAAAAGTTTATTTAGGTATACTTTTTGGAGGTGAATGGTTGATATGGGGAGTTGAATGGCTTAAAAATACAGAAAATTGTGAATAGGCACTCGATTAAGTTGTTTGCCTGTCACAGTTGCTGGGATATGCTGGAATATAATTTGCAAGGCAAGCAGCGCTTGAAAAATTCTAAATATTGTACTGGAAAGTACAAAGTCATTCTGATAATATATATCATAATATCAGGGCAGGGAGGTTATATTATGTCGTTTAATTTTAAGGCCAAAACAATAGCCGTCTACAGTATACACAAAAAGACTGGTAAAACCACTGTGGCAAAGGAACTGGCCATGCGCTATCAGATGAACGGAAAGAAGACGCTGCTGGTGGATCTTGCCTTCGGGCAAAAAGGGTTGTATGACATGATGGGCCTCCTGCATGTGCCTAATTTATATGATTGGGTAAACGACATAAATAAAAAACTTGATACTGCTCCATGGTTCGAGATTTCCTATGAGCCAAATGATATTGATAAAT
>CBEULQ010000467.1:0-3150 GCA_965543975.1 uncultured Desulfocucumis sp.
ACATTGGAAGCCTGAGGACCTCTGGCACCATCGACTATATCGAATTCAACCCTCTGTCCTTCATTTAAGGTTTTAAAGCCATCATCCTGGATAGCAGAGAAGTGCACGAATACGTCCCCGCCGTCCTCCCTCTCAATAAATCCGTAACCTTTTTCAGCACTAAACCATTTTACCTTGCCTTGCATTAACTACATTCCTCCTAATTTTTATCCCGGCTGTGGAGCCGTACACGTATGGTAGCACAATAAAATTAACGTGTCAAGTCTTTCCATGGCTGCCTGTACATAGTTAATGCGACAGCATATACCGGCATGGTCCGGCATGTCGAAAAACACCTGTTGAAACCCTGCTTGTGGACCAATTTACTGTGGGTAATGTGGATAAGTCTGTTAATAACCTGCCCTGTAAGGGTTTTTTATGTGAGTAAACATCCCTAATGTAAAATTTTTGTCAAAAATGCTATAAAGATGTGTAAAATCATGTAAAATTTAAGCGATAGTCCTGCCTGACGCCGCTGCCAAACCCAGCACCAGGTCAGCGCCGCTTTGGGACAAAGCGCCGGCCACAGCTTCCATGGTGGCGACTGTTGTCACAACATCATCCACCAGCAGGATAACCTTGCCCCTTACCTGGGTTTTATCCGCCACCTTAAAGGTTCTCTTGAGGTTATTTAATCTCTGCACCCTTTCAAGCCCGGTTTGGGCCTTAGTTTCCCTTATTTTTTGAACTGGACATATAAATGGAAGCCCAAGACCGGAGGCAACTTCCCTGGCCAGCAGTTCGGCCTGGTTAAAGCCCCGGTCACGCAGGCGGCCCGGCGACATGGGCACCGGAACCACAGCGCCGGCCCGGCTGTAGCCGGGGTGATTCCTTGCCGCGGCAATCATGTAATTGGCCAGGTTCCGGGCCAACCACCTTTTATTCTGGTATTTTAATTTGCGCACCGATTCCCTTATGATCCCCTCGTATGGGCCCGCAGCCCGAACCAGCTTAAAGGGCCTGGAGGATTCCCGGCAATCCCTGCAAAGGCTTTCTCCCCTGCCGTTAAAAAACCTGCCGCAGACTAAACAGTGAGGTTCCTTCAAATAGGATTTCATTTGCCGGTGACAGGCCCCGCATACCTTCATCTCCGGACTGCGGCAGCCACAAAAAGGGCAAATCTCCCGGGGAGGAAAAATCAAATCAAGAAAGTCCAACGCCAGTCTTTTAAGCATCATTTTAAACCACCCGCCTTTATTGAGAGGTGAGAGGTGAGAGGTAAGACGTGAGAAGTGAGAAGTGAGAATAGGAGGGAATTTGCTAAAGCAAATTTTCATAAGACACTCACCTCTAACCTCTCACTTCTCACTTCCCAGAAAGGGACGGCCGCGCTTACAGGTGGGAGACGCACACCACCCTGTCCCTGCCTGTACGTTTGGCCCTATCGAGGCTTTTTTCACACAATTCCAGCAGTTTATCGGTAGTGTTTCCGTCCCCGGGGAAAACCGCCACTCCACAGCTTATCCGTACCTTCCACGGAAAACCCTCACCAAAACGGCTTTCACCCACCGCCTGCCTGATATTCTCCGCCAGGACAATTGCCTCTTCCTCATTAATGCCGGGCAGCAGCAGGACAAATTGGTCGCCGCCGTAACGACCGGCCTGTGCACCGTCCGGTTTCATTTCGTGAATGATTCGGGCGGTTTTCTGCAGTATCCGGTCCCCGGCCTTGTACCCGTAACGCCTGTTTAACTGATCCATATAATCCACATCGGCAATAACCAGCGCCCCGGCTTCCGGTTTTCCAGACTCAACGTCGAAATAATCCAGGCACAGTTGATAAAAATAACTGCGGCTGTACAAACCGGTCTGGGTGTCTATCTTTTCAAGGTAATCAATCCTTCTCTCCAGAAGGCTGTTGGTGAGGGCAACCGAAAGGGCACCCACAATTACTGCCAGGGTTTGGAGATGATGTTCTTCGTAGACCATGGATCTTTTTTCTCCCAGGGCCAGCAGACCGACGGTGCCCCCTTCGGCCACCAGAGGTATCAAAACCATGGAACGGTATACCTGGGGCATCCCGGGATCCCCCTTAACCCTGAAGTCCACCCTTGAATCGTATATTATTTCCGGCTCCTTATTGGCCACCACGAAACCGAAGAAACCTTCACCAGCATATACGGCTGTTTTTTTCATCTGTCTGGCGAACTGCCCGTAGACCGCCTCCGCCTTGAAGACTCCGGGATTATCGGACTGAAGATAGACCACCCCGCAGTGAAAGGGCATCGCCCTTCTGGCCTCCTGCAAAAGCAGCTCGGGTATTTCCTTTGATCCCAGCTTGCCGCTGAGCCTCCTGGATATTTCATACATGGCCCGCAGTTCCCGGTTTGCCAATTCCACGTGGACGTACATGCGCAGCACGAACTGCACCGCCAGCAGCGGTATAAAGAGCAACACCGCGGTGGCCATTCCCATCCGGAAATATAGCAATGCCATAATTACCCCGAAGGGGGCAGTTATCAAATAAGTAAGCCCGTCCCAACGAAGAGCGTCCAGCCATGGCAACGCCCTCTGTCTTGGCTTCTGGGGGTAAGTGTATATATAAACCAGCCCGTGGTTGATGATAAAGTAAAAAAGCACAAAGACTGCAATACCGGCGCCGTATGAAAAATCAATGCGATACTGCAGGGAAGCCTCAAGTTTAATCAGGGGCAAAAGAGAGCACAGGTAAGCCGCACCCATCACCGCCAGCACCTGCTGGGAGGAGTTGAAAAAAGTGGTGCGCAGTGGATCACCCCGGTTGGCCACCCCCCTGGCAATCAGATAAGCCAAAGCCCCGATCCAGGCGCAGGTCTCCGATCCGTAAATAAGCATACAGGCCATCACAATGGAAAATCCCCCGGAAAGCCTTCCTAGGGGAAAGGAGACCACCAGCCATTCGGACAAAATACCCAGGCCTATCATCAACAGGTATTCAGTGGTTTTATCCAGGTCAACTGCAGAAAAATAGTAAAAAAGCAGCCAAAAACCGGATAATATCACCAGCCAGGAATACATAATATGTAAAAAACCCCGTCCGGATTTCATAAAAACGTAAAACCTCCCTCTGCCTTAATTTTCGACAAAGGGTGGTTTTTTCCTTTTCAGCATAATTTTCCAGTAAGAGTAAGG
>CBEULQ010000468.1:0-3146 GCA_965543975.1 uncultured Desulfocucumis sp.
TTTATTTATAACTTACTTGAGTCTAAATGTTAATAAAATACAGATAAGGGGTTGTAATTTGGCCCTTATTTGACTATTTAAGGGGTTGATTGGTCATTTAAAAAATAGAAACCTTCGGGAAAGATAAATTATGTAGGGATGTTGTTACATATAAGGAGCCGGGGGAGTTTTCCCCCGGCTCAGGTATTTTTTAAAGATTTTTTTAAAGAAAGATCTATTGTTTAATGCCGGTAGGCGATATAGCCATACCGGGTTTGGTGGTGGGCGGTTTAGTCACGAAGGTCAACACGGCCGCGATGATGAGTAGAACTCCTGAAATCATGTAGCCGGCGCCGTAGCCTCCGGTGAGGTCCATGGCACGGCCGGCAATGATAGGACCAATTGTCGCCGCGATACCCCAGGCAGTGAATACCATGCTGTAGTTGAATCCGCCGTTTTTAATCCCGTAATAGTCAAAGATGGCGGACGGGAAGAGTGACAGGCAGGCGCCGTAGGACGCCCCGGTGAGGACCGATCCGACAAGCAGGGTTGCACCGGAAGTATAGTTGACGAACAGGAACATGTTTACTGCCTGAATGACGAAGACCAGGAGCATGGTGTTGGTTCTCCCGATTTTGTCGGACAGCCACCCGAAGAAAATCCGCCCGCCGGCATTGGCCACGGCCAGCACCGCCACCAGGACGTAACCCCATTTGATGCCGCCCTGCACCTTGGAAATGGTGGCCAGGTGGCCTATGATCATCAGGCCGGCTGAGGCGCCAAATAGAAACATCAGCCACAGCAGGTAGAACTGTGGGGTTTTGAGCATTTCACCAGGGGTGAAATCTAACTTTGACGAGGAGGCTGTGACCGTCTTGGTCTGAGGCGGCGGTCCTCCGTAAGGGACATAGCCCGCAGGGGGTAATGAAAGGTACTGAGCCAGAACGATCATTACCCCAAAAAAGATGGCTCCCAGGATGTAGAAGGTGCCTTGCACGCCGTAAGTCTTCATAAGGTAGTTGGTCAGAGGCGCGGTGTAGATGGAGGCGCCGCCGAAACCACCGACCACCAGACCGACTATTAAGCCTTTTTTATGGGGCTGGAACCACTTGACCGAGGCCGGGGTGGGGGCGGCATAACCTAAGCCCAAGGCTACGCCGACCAGGAGGCCGAAACCAATGACAATGCCTATTAAATTCGTCGTCACGCCGCTAATGAGCATGCCGGCGCCGACAAATATAGCCGCTGCGGTGACGACCCAGCGCGGGCCGATTTTGTCGACCAGGCGGCCGCCGGGGATCATGCAGGCCGCGAATATCAGACATGCCAACGTGTAAGGGTACTGGGTCTGGGTAGCGGTCCAGCCGAGATTAGTTTTCAAGGCAGCCGCAAAAACACTCCAGGTATATAGAACCCCCAGGCACAGGTTAACGCCGGTACCGGCGAAAACCTTCAACCAAGCAGTGGTTACACTGGGTTGATTGGCGGACAATTTAATGCACCTCCATTTTTTTATGGATAACTACTAAGAGAAAAAATAATAGCAAGCTTTAATTTGCTCTTTTTGTATGATGGGTTGCAGCATAGAGTTTGTTATATGCATCATCTGTGCAGGCTTGAAGAATCAAGCCTGCACTATGTTGTTCAATAGTTAATTCATTCGATTTTGTTGACCTATAAACTACTGTCTTCCGGAGACCAGGGAATCTACCACCGAGGGATCCGCCAGGGTGGTGGTGTCGCCAAGTTGATCCACTTCGCCCGCGGCTATCTTTCTTAAAATCCTTCTCATAATCTTACCGCTCCTGGTCTTGGGCAGGGCGTTGGAGAAGTGAATTTTATCCGGCGAGGCGATGGGGCCGATCTCCTTGCGCACGTGTGCCACCAGTTCTTTTTTCAATTCATCGGTGAATTCGATGCCCTCTTTCAGGGTTACATAGGCATAGATGCCTTCTCCCTTGATATCGTGCGGGAAGCCCACAACCGCTGCCTCGGCAACTTTGGCGTGAGCCACCAGGGCGCTTTCCACCTCGGCGGTTCCCAGCCTGTGGCCGGAAACGTTTAGCACGTCATCCACCCGGCCCATCAGCCAGAAATAGCCGTCCTCGTCCTTGCGGGCGCCGTCTCCGGTGAAGTAATATCCCGGGTATTGTACAAAGTAGGTGTTTTTAAACCTGTCCGGGTCGCCGTAAACACCCCGCATTAATCCGGGCCAGGGCTTTTCGATTACCAGGTAGCCGCCCTCGTTTACCCCGGCTTCACTGCCGTCCTGGCGTATGACTTTCGGTTTTAAACCGAAGTAAGGAACCGTTGCGGAACCGGGTTTGGTGGGTATGCACCCCGGCAGTGGGGTAATTAGTATCCCGCCGGTTTCGGTTTGCCACCAGGTGTCCACGATGGGGCATTTTTCCTTGCCGATGGTGGTGTGGTACCACATCCACGCCTCGGGGTTTATGGGCTCACCCACTGTTCCCAGGAGTCTTATGCTGCTGAGATCCCTGCCCAGGGGCCATTTTTCTCCGTCCCTCATCATGGCCCGGATGGCGGTGGGGGCTGTATAGAAAATATTTACCCGGTATTTCTCCACCACTTCCCAGAACCTGTCGGGCTGCGGGTAGTTCGGTACCCCTTCAAACATCAAAGAGGTGGCTCCTGCGGCCAGAGGTCCGTAAACAATGTAGCTGTGGCCGGTTACCCAGCCGATGTCCGCGGTGCACCAGAAGACATCCTCGTCACGATAATCGAAAATGTATTTAAATGTGGTGGTGGTGTAAACCATGTAACCGCCGGTGGTGTGCATAACTCCTTTAGGTTTGCCTGTGCTGCCGCTGGTGTAGAGGATGAAAAGCGGATCTTCGGCATCCATCTGCTCCGGTTCGCAGTTAGGGGAGGCTTTTGCCATGGCCTCGTGCCACCAGTGGTCCCGGCCTTCCACCATGTTGCAGTCCTTATCCACCCTTCTCACCACTACGCAGTTTTTGACATTGGGGCAGTCAGCCATTGCATTGTCGGCATTTTCCTTGCTGCCAAGGAGTTTGCCCGCCCGCAGTCCATAGTTGCAGGTAATCAGAGTTTCAGCATTGGAGTCCAGTATCCTGTCCCGCAGGGATTCGGCGCTGAAGCCCCCGAACACCACGCTGTGGATGGCGCCGATCCTGGACTCCAAT
>CBEULQ010000469.1:0-3146 GCA_965543975.1 uncultured Desulfocucumis sp.
GCATACGAGATAGTAAGCCGTGACTGGAGTTCAGACGTGTGCTCTCCGATCTCCCGGCAAACCCTGATTTCTTGGCCGGTCCGAAATTCCATGTGTTATCCGGAGAAATATGAAAGGGTTTGCCGGGGGTATGCTCAAATTATCAAGGCTATTGCAGAGTTTGAGCCGGTGATCATTATTGTAAATAAATCAGATTTAAAAAAAGCAAACAGTCTTTTAAATGATGGAAGCATTGAATTTCTCATCATTGAGCATAATGATGCCTGGCTCCGGGATAACGGTCCTACATTTATCGTTAATGATAAAGGGGAAGTTGCCGGCGTAAATTGGAATTTCAACGCGTGGGGAGGCAAGTACGCCCCTTGGGATTTGGATGATCAAGTTCCCTCCCAAATTCTTGAACGGTTTGGGATGATGCGGTTTGATGCTCCCCTGGTGCTGGAAGGCGGTTCTATTCATGTGGATGGTGAGGGCACACTGATTACAACGGAGGAGTGCTTACTGAATCCAAATCGAAACCCTCAGCTGAGCAGGGAGCAAATTGAAGATTATTTAAAGAAATATGTAAATATTGATAAGATTATCTGGTTGAAGGGCGGTTTAAGCGGCGATGAGACGGACGGGCATGTGGATAATGTCGCTTGTTTTGCTGCTCCAGGAAAAATTCTCATGCAGGTTTGTGATATTCCTGAGGACGACAACTACGCCATAATCCAGGAGAATTTGACAATTTTACGCAATGAAAAGGATGCCATGGGAAGAGAACTTGAAGTCATTCCAGTTCAGCAGCCTCCCATGGCTATTTATAAAGGCAAGCGACTTACAATGAGCTACTTGAACTTCTATATCGTAAACGGCGGGCTAATTTTACCGGTTTTTGGCGGTGCGGCTGAAGAAACCGACCGTTTGGCGGTAAAGGTGTTGCGCGAAACTTTCCCTGATAGACGGATCCGTACCGTAGATGGAATGGCTATCATTGGTGAGGGAGGTAATGTTCATTGTATCACCCAACAGATGACGGCGGGAAATTAACGCCATATCAGCGATTAACGAAGAGGGGATTATAGTGAGAAAAGTAAAGGTGGCAGCCACTCAGATGAGCTGTTCCGGCAACATTGACGAAAATATAAGCAAAGCGGAATCGTTGGTAAGGGAAGCGGCGGAAAAAGGCGCTCAAATCATACTGTTGCAAGAGTTGTTTGAAACCCCGTATTTTTGTCAAAAGGAAAAATCCGATTATTATGTATATGCCACAGAATTAGAAAACAATAAAGCCATCAATCATTTTAAAACAGTGGCCAGGCAGCTTCAGGTGGTATTGCCCGTCAGCTTCTATGAGAAAAAAAACTACGCCAGATATAATTCCCTTGCAGTCATTGACGCCAATGGAGAGGTGCTGGGAAAATATAGAAAGAGCCATATTCCCGACGGTCCGGGCTATGAAGAAAAGTTTTATTTTAATCCTGGGGATACCGGATTTAAGGTGTGGAAAACCTGTTTTGGAAAAATCGGAGTAGGCATCTGTTGGGATCAATGGTATCCGGAAGCCGCAAGATGCATGGCCTTGATGGGGGCTGAAATCCTCTTATATCCCACAGCCATCGGGTCTGAGCCCCAGGACAGCTCCATCGATTCCAAAGATCATTGGCAGACCTGTATGTTGGGACACGCCGCTGCCAACTTGATGCCGGTGGTTGCATCAAACCGGGTTGGGGTTGAAGAAGACGAGGATTCCAAAATCACGTTTTATGGTTCATCCTTTATCGCGGGTCCCCAAGGCAACAAGATATTGGAAGCGGGCCGCACGGAAGAGACGGTTTTGGTCGCTGAATTTGATCTGGATCAACTGGAGAGGCAGCGAATTGAATGGGGAGTCTTTCGGGACCGACGGCCTGATTTATACAAAATCATCACATCCTATGACGGAGAAAATTATTGATACCCCGGTTCGTTCCGGGAATTTTGATTTTAAACTTATTCAACTACTTCCACCAAATCTTTAAAAATACGGTTTACACCGATCCACCAGTTTTTATCCTCAGCGTATTTAACGTTTATCCAGGCAATGGGGTCCACGGCCTGCGGCCGTCCCTTGCTAAGGTTGACTACCGTTACAGCGGCAATTCTGGCCGAATCCTCAATGTCCGTGTTGTATTCCTGCCAGCTGTGGTAGATATTAAACGGGTTATTGGCAATTTTTAAAGCGTTCTTGTGATCCTTGGGCACAAAGCCCTGCTCCTGTCCGGTTATGGCAAAAAGTAGTAGGGGGTTAATGTCGTATTCTTCCGCCGTCCGGATGATGGTAATAAAGTAGGGGTCTTCAGCCAGTATCGAATTTTTTTCATTCAGGTAATTTTTCAATTTGGCTGTGTCAGTGTTTTTGTATTTCAATTCCACGGGAAGCTCGTTTTCCATCGCATTTTTTTTCAATTCCCGGGTGCTGGCCTGACTCGGGGATAATGCGCCTGGCAGTGAGAATATAAAATTCCTCGCGGGCTGAAACATCAATGCAACTGCCAGGGTCAGGGAAGCTACCCAGATTACAGGCATTTTTCTTTTATTAATCGATTGTCTGGAGAGACTCTGATGAACTGTATCCCTGGATTCCAGAGAATGATCGATATTACTGAAAACCGTCCTGTTAATTTCCTGGATTTCCCGTTTGGTTGCAACACCGGGTATTGTCCCGGCATATTTGTCTACTGCCTGAAGAGACGGTGAAAGCTCGGGCGCTGACTCAGACAGGCTGGATTGCTGTTGCACTTCTTTTATTAAAATTAAAGCTTTTTCCCGGGAAACCGGTATATCCTGGACACGGTTCAGCCACCGCGTTACAGTTCCGGCACATTCTTCACATTCGCCAAGAGCGGCGAGTGCAGTCGCCAAAATATCGCCTGCACTGATGGTAAAGTTATTTTCTGAGATGGCTTTTTGTAAAAGGGCTTTTCTGATCCGGACCCTGTCTTTATCGCCAAACTCCTGAAGATTTCCGTCGAGTACACGGTGGACGGCATTGGCCAGTATAGCCGCCCGTTCCTTTGTATCTGTATCGGGAAACTTTCTGCTTATGTATTGTCTAAGAGTAAATAAGTAGATATGTTTTAATATATTGAATTCTAGGGCGTACTGCATTTTTTCAATCATGT
>CBEULQ010000470.1:0-3145 GCA_965543975.1 uncultured Desulfocucumis sp.
CCCGCCAGACCAATGGTGCAGTTAAACAACGGGGAAATAATAAACCTGAAAAACAGACCTGATTTAAAAATCGCTGCAGTATATGCCAGAAGTTCTTTATTATTCAGCTAACAGGCATTTAATATTGTATTAATCCGGCCACCGGGGTGTCAGCCTTTGGTGATAATCAATATATTCTGTTCCTCTACACCGGTGCAGCGGGATACAATTTCTTTGACCCGTGCAATTTCCTCCCCGGAAATATCCTTAGCGCGGATTATAACTGTAATACCCTTCTGATCCACATAGGCTGCGGCGTCTTTATAGCCTCTGGCCCGTATCAGACTCTCCACCTCCGACTCCCTGGCCATGTTCACACTAATAACCAGAAGCTGCTCCCGGGCCTGCTGTCCCGTTTCAGAATCGGAACCGGAGTTGCTTATAACCTCCCTCAGCATTTCAAGCTGCTGTCCACGGGTTCTTTCCCTTTCCAACCGGTATTCTACAAAAAACGCAGCCGCATCTTTACTGTCATCTATCCCGAATCCCGGGACAATAGCCTCTACCTGTTCGCCTTCCGGGTCGGTTTCTTCAGGCATGGTCCCTTGAAGTTCATTCGAAGATGTTGTACTTCCGGTTATTCCACCACTATCACTGGCAGACTGGTAATAATCCCGGTTAATACCTCCGAAACCCACATATAGCGCACCCACACCCAGACAGAGCATGCACACCACAAAGAATGTACGCTTTTTTATAAATACAGACATATTTACACCCCTTTCTCAGCGGGTAAAACAAGAATATTTTGCGGCTCCACCCCCATGGATACCCGGACGGCCTGGAATAGGTCCGATTTAACCCGGGGATCCCCGGCGCCTTCGGCCACCACAAGCACTCCCGTTATCTTGGCGGATTGCTCCTGTTCAACCACCGGTGTTTCACCCTTGTCTCCCCTAACCACTACCAACTGGTTGTTGCCTGTGTTTTCAGTAATTGTTCTGGTTCCCCCGCCCTGGTCCTTTTCCTGGGTGGTTTTACTTCCGGTGGTGGTGTTAATGGCATAATCTTCCCTGCTGGAAGATGCCAGCTTCACCGTTACCTTCACCCTTCCCGCTCCTTCTATTTCTGAGAGCATTTCCTGCAACCTTGCCGCCAGTGCTTTTTCCTCGCGGTCCATGACCGATTCACCGGAGGGTTGGGCTGTAACTTTAATTTTTTCCCCGGGATTTTTGTTCTCCGCAGATAAATCTTTATTATCTCCGGCATTGCCGATCATCACCAGAAGCGCTCCTAAAGCCATAAGCCCAGCCAGCCACCAAATTTTCTTCCGGGACAGCTTAGCGCCGCCGGAATCTGTCCCCTGCTCCTTCAGCCTGTTGATATAGTCTATAAATTTGCTCATTATTCGTCCCCCCGTTCATTACTGCGGTACACAACCTTAACCCGCTCAGGCGGAATATTATAAAAATTTGCCACCGTGGATCCGAGCCTGTCCAGCGATGGGCGCAGTTCCCCCGGTATGTCGCCCTGGACGGGACCATCCCCTTCCCCCGGCTGCCCCACCATCACCGGCTGCACAGGCTGCACCCCGATGGAACCGCCTCCGGTGCCGCCTTCGCCCGGCTTGCCCACCACCAGCCTGATCTCCTTCACCTGGCCGAAATCCTTGGCGGAACTGTCCTCCTGCACCAGAACGTCGGCGCTTATTAAGGAAACCTTTCCGTTCAAACCCGCCAGTGCGGATATCTGTCTGGCTATACCCTTCCTGTATTCCTCCACAGCTTTGGCTTCGTTCCGCTGGTTTATTTTTTTACCGTCAGCCATGATATCGTTTATTTTTCCTTCCTGGGTTCCCGTCGCCCCCCCCAGTTCCGGCAGGTCCGCCAGCCAGTCTCGCCCGGCAATATTCCCCAGAGCCTGCAATACCGCCACAATTATCAGCAGTCCCATAACCATTTTTACATATGATCTGAGTTGGCTTACGGGAAGCAACATTTCCAGGAATACTGCCAGAACCGCTATAATTATAAGGTTTTGAACCAGTATTCTGACTGCTTCCAATAGCATCACCCGCCTCATAGAAACTCATCTGAAGGCCCTCAAATTCAGTCGTCAGTAGTCGGTCGTCAGACGTCGGGAAATTATCGTTCATCAGAAGACAAATTGCGGTTTGTAACCCCTGACGACCGCTGCCTCACGACCGACCACTGAATTGCCAGAGGAAAGTTTTAGGTACGGCCGCCTGCCTATCTAAGCATTACTGTTAAATTCCCCACCGCCACCACAACGGTTATGGCGAAAAAAAACATCAGCCCCACCACGGATACCGCCGCAAAAACTGTAATAAGGCTGCTGCCGAGGTCGTTCAGGCAGTCCACCACCTGCCCGTCTCCCACCGGTTGGATAAGCGCACCGGCCAGCTTGTAAATAAAAGCCAGACATATTATTTTTAGCAGCGGTAAGGCCATAATCATCAGAACCAGCACAACCCCGGCTATGCCAACGGCATTCTTTATCAGCAGGCTGGAACTGACTATGGCTTCCATGGCGTCGGAAAACATGCCGCCAACCACCGGAATAAAAGCGTCGGTGGAGAATTTGATCACCCTTAACGCCACACCGTCCCCCACCGCTCCGGCAACCCCCTGGATGGCCAGAAGTCCCAGAAATACCGTACTGAATATACCCAGAATACCCATGGCTACGGTTTTTAAAAGCCCCGCCATGTTGGACAGCTTCAGCCTTGGTGAGAGATTCCCGGCTAAACCAAGAACAGCGGCAAAGAATATTAAAGGCAGTACAATATTTTTAATAAGAGTACCCATAATGGTAATGCTGACGAAAATAACGGGCTGAAAAATTGCAGCCGAGGCGAACCCTCCCACCGCCACCAGCAAGGTAAGAAGCAGAGGTAGAATAGCCTGCATGAATGTAACCATCTTGTCCACAACTTCCCGCCCGGAATTAACCGCCAGAGCAAAGGAGCCTATGGCCAGGGTAACCAGCACCAGATAAGTCACCGTGTAGGTTAGCTGTCCGGTACTGCCTCTTTCAAATGCCGAGGCGAGATTCTGCAGCACCGCACAAATTATGGCCAGAATTACAAGCTTCCCCAGCAGGGAGGAATTAGCCACCACCTCCCTGAAAAAAGCCGCCAGAATAT